>JBHENA010000071.1:0-354 GCA_046262275.1 Chthoniobacterales bacterium | reverse complement strand
GTTCAGTTGCCGCTCCATCGCCTTGAGTGCCAGCTCACGGTTCACCCGCCCGTGCTGGATTTGGACGAATGGGATCGCTCCGGCGTTTCGGGCGGCGCGCACGAGCGCGATCGTCATCTCGTCAGGAACGTCGAAGGCCTCGATCAGCACAGTTTCACCGCGCTTCAGCTGGATCGAATATCCGACCAGGAGCTGGGCGAGCTTGTCGAAGCGGGGATCATGCATAGGGAGCAATGATTCCATCGCAAGTGCGGGATGCAACCCGTGGGCGCGACATCAAAGGCCCGGCGGAATTCCTGCGCTATCCGCGACCGGGACGCTCTCGAAATTAAGCGGAATACTTCAGCTTCGCGG
>JBHENA010000070.1:0-13977 GCA_046262275.1 Chthoniobacterales bacterium | reverse complement strand
GTGTGTCGCCGTGCTCGACGAACCCGTGCGCGTCGAGCTTCAACCCCAGCGCGGCTGTTCGTCGGGATTGATCCCGAGGGCCAGCTTTCCGCAGATCTCGTGGGTGAGCATCGCGTTTGCGGGATGAAGCCGGCCGATCCGCGCATCGCGGAACAACTGTTCGAAGGGAGCTTTGCGGAAGATGCCAAACCCACCTGCGACATCGAGCGCCCGATCTACGACCCGAAAGGCGCCTTCCACTGCGCGGTATTTCACAGCGAAGATCTTAAGCACCCAGTTGGCTCCGTGCTCGACCCCCTGCGACCACTCCTGCGCAACGTGCTCGAGGTGCGGGCCTATGCTCTCCAGCTCAATGGCCATCTCTGCGACGGCGTGTTGCACGCCAGGGTGATAGGCCATCGAGCGCGATAATGCCACCGAGTTCTTCTTCTTCACCGAGTCGACGATGAGAGCCAGAGCGCGCTGCGCGAGTCCGTAGTAGATGTTTCCGAAGCCGAGGAGCGCCCAGGCGAAGATACCAAGCACGAACTGATCGAGGCCGGCTGCACCCGGGGGAACGGCACGCGCCACCTTATCATCCGGAACGAAGACACCGTCGAGGATTGTATCGTCGCTGCGGGTGGCACGCATCCCGAGCACGTCCCAGGTCTCCTTGATCGTGAAGCCCTGGCTCTCCCGAGGCATGAAGGCATGAACAATCTTCGGAGCTCCCGCGGCAGACGTGTCGATCCCATGAACGCCAAGATAAGTCCACACCGGCGTCAGGCTCCCGAACGCCTTGTGTCCAGTGAAACGGTAACCGCCCTGCACCCGCTCGGCGCGGGTCGTAGAGAAGAGCAAGGGGATGTCGTTGCCCGATTCCGCGTGCCCGGCCGCAAAGACGGCTCCATCGAGGGCCTCCTGGAGTAGCCACTCGAGAGAGCGGTCCCCGCTCCTCCAGAGATCGGCGGCCAAACCGGTCCAATAAAGATGCATGTTGACCGCGAGAGCGGTCGCCGCCGCGTGATAGCCAAGCCGGCGCTGCTCGCGGCAAACCTCAGCTAGGGTGTAGCCGCGCCCACCCAATTCCTTCGGCACCGCGATGACGAGATAGCCGAGTTCTCGCAGCTCCTCGAAATCTTCGGTGAAGAACCTGTTCTCCCGATCGTAGTCTGGAGCGCGCTGGAGAAAGCGTTGAAGCATCTCATCGCGGAGGAGAGATTGTTCCGCCATAGCTGAGTTTAAACACCGAAGCGGAACGTTTGTCTAGCCGCGTAAGCCTTTTCGGTGTATCGGAAAATCGATGCCGCTCTATCTGGACATTCACGAGCTTCGCGGGGCGACTTCGGAAGATCTTGCAAAGGCTCACAGCGGCGATGTCGAAGCGGAGCGCAAATACGGCGTCAATTACCGCAAGTATTGGTTTAACGAGAGTTGCGGGAAAGCGTTTTGCCTCGTGGAAGCACCAAACGCAGAGGCAGCTACCCGGGTCCACCGCGAAGCTCACGGCCATGTCGCCGATAAAATCATCGAGGTGGACCCCGATCTCGCCGACGGTTTTCTCGGGGGCGGCGAAGTAAATTCAGCCGGCGCGGTCCTGCTCCCGGGCGGTGCGGCCAATGCACTCGATCCTGCGATCCGGACAGTTTTGTTCACCGACATCGTCGACTCAACCGCGATGACGCAGCGCCTGGGCGACGACAAGGCGATGGAAATGCTTCGGATTCACGACACGACTGTGCGTGACGCGCTCGACGCGAACAGCGGGCGTGAAGTGAAGCACACCGGCGATGGGATCATGGCCTCGTTCCTCTCCGCGGCGTGCGCCGTCCGCTGCGCGCTGGAGATACAGCGTGAGCTCGCGCGGCGCGAGCGAAGTGATCTCCCGGTTAAGGTCAGAATAGGGGGCGCCGCAGGCGAACCCGTCGATCACGCGAACGATATCTTCGGGTCGACGGTGCAACTGGCGGCTCGGCTTTGCGCGCACGCCGTACCTGAGCAGATCGTAGTCTCAAATGTGGTCGCTGAGCTTTGCATAGGGAAAGGGCTCACCTTCCGCCCGCTTGGTGAGGTTTCGCTCAAAGGCGTCGAGAAACCGATACAGGTGCACGCCGCCGAAGATCCATCTGCCTAGCCGCGCTTTTCCAGTACGACGAGCGCAATCCCGCCCAGCACCGCCACAGCGGCGACCACAAAGCGCAGGGTGAGCGATTCGCCGAGGAAAAGAATGCCGGCCACGGCCGTGAGCACCGGCACGCTAAGTTGAACGCTGGCCGCGCTGACCGACTTCAGTCCCGGCAAGGCCGCATACCAGATCACGTAACCGAGTCCGGAGGTGATCGCGCCGGAGATGATGGCGTAGACGAGACCGGCCTGACCAACGTGCGCCCATACGATGCACGCGGCGCTCAGCACGATCGCCATTGGAACCGCACGAATGAAATTTCCCGCCGTGGCATTTGTCGGATCGCCCGCAGCCTTGCCCCGCAGCGAATACGCGCCCCACGCGACACCGGCGCTTAGCATGAGGAGCGCACCGCCGAGCGGTGGCGCAGACAATCCTGGCAGAAGGAGCAAGACCAAGCCTGCAAACGCGAGCCCGAGCCCAACGACTTGTCGCGCGTGCATCCGCTCACGCTTGCGCAGACCCCAGAGGATCATCGTTGCCTGCACCGCTGCGAACAGGAGCAGCGCGCCCGTCCCTGCCGAGAGACTCAGGTAGGCGAACGAGAACGCCGCCGCGTAAACAAACAGCGCCAGCGCCGACCACCAGCTGCCCGCCTCCTTTATCGTGTGTCCCCTTGCCCGCAGGATCAGCCACAAGACAACCGCGCCGGAAACGATGCGCACACCGGTGAAGCTCGCCGCATCAATCGCCATTCCGCGCAGCGCGGCCCGGCAGAGAAGCGAGTTGCCAGCAAATGCGCCCATTGCCAGCAGCGTGAGAATGAAAACGCGTACTGGTGTCACCGCGTCGCAGTTGCCGGCGAACCACTCTGCTCCGCCGTTTCTCTGATGATGTCCCAGACGCGGCGCAGATGTTCTTCGGTCGTGAGAATATTGCCCAGGCCGAGCCGCATCACCGCTCGGCCGCGGAGCCTGGTCTGCATCAGGTAGGTTTCGCCACCCGTGTTGATTTTTTCGACGAGCTGCGAATTGACGCGGTCGCTGGCCGCGTCATCAGCGGCTTTGAAGCGAAAACAGACCACGCCCATCACTGTCGGCGCGGCAAGCTCGAAGCGCGAATCGTCGTTGATCCACTTCGTGAAGAGCTGGGCGAGGCGGAGGTGATCGCGGATGCGCGCGGCGATCCCTTCCCGGCCAAACGTGCGCCAAACCATCCATGCTTTCAGCGCGCGGAAACGGCGGCCGAGCTGCACGCCGTAATCCATGTAGTTGATCTCCGCTCCGGCCGCATCGCCGCGCAGGTACTCGGGCACGAGAGTAAAGACGTCGCGCAGGCGTTTGATGTCGCGCACGTAAAGCGCGCTGAAATCGAATGGCACGAAAAGCATCTTGTGCGGATTAATCACCAGTGAATCCGCCGCGTTCCAGCCGGTTTTGATCCAGTCGCATTCTGGCAAGAGGGCGATGCCGCCGCCGTAGGCCGCGTCGATGTGGAGCCACATCTGGTACTCGCGACAGATGGCGGTGATCGCCTCCACCGGATCCACACTCGCCGTCGAGGTCGTTCCCACCGTCGCGACCACCGCCAGCGGCATGAACTCTTTGCGCAAATCCGCTGTGACGGCGTCGCGCAGCGCGGTGGGATCCATCCGGAATTCGGAGTCACTCGCCACCCGCCGGACGTTGTGCTCGCCGAGTCCGAGCGCGATGGCTGCTTTTTCCACCGAGCTGTGCGCCTGGTCGGATGCGTAGACGCGGAAAATCGGCAGCTCGGATCGACCGGAAAGACCGAGCGTCCGCACCGAGGTGCTCGCTTCTTCCCGCGCCGCCGCCAATGCGTGCATGGTGGAGATCGACGCGGTATCGTAAACCACGCCGTCGAAGTCTTTGTTCAAGCCGAGCCATTGCTGCAACCAGCCGAGCACGACCGTCTCCAACTCCGTGGCCACGGGTGAAGTGCGCCACGTCATCGCGTTCACGTTCAGCGCGGCGGTGAGCATCTCAGCGAGAATTCCGGGCCCAGTCGTGGTCGCCCCGAAGTAACCCATGAACTGTGGGTGCGCCCACTGTGTGATGCCGGGAAAGATCACGCGCTCGAAATCGGCTATGATCGCGTCGAGCGGTTCCGGTACCTCCGGTGCTTCGGGCGGGAGCGCAGCACGGATCGCGCCGGGTCTTATATCAGGTGAGATGCGCAAATCCGCAATGTTCTCGCGGTAATCGGCGATCCAGTCGGCAACGGCGTGCAAATGCTTCCGGAAAACGTCCGCTGGAATGTCGCCAACCGTGTCTGTCTGCTGAGCCGGTCTCTGCTCCACGCGCCTTAAGGTAGACGCGTGCGTCCCGCCGCGTCGAGTGTTCAAAAGCCCGAGCCGCGCCCTGCGGCTGCGGCTGACGCGACGACTTCCTCGAAGTGCGGGTGATTCACCAGCGGATCGAGGATTGGATTGACCCGCATCTGGAGCGCAAACCAATTCGGCTCGTTCAGCATTCGTGGCAGCCAGGCGAGCGCTTCTTCCAGGTTCGCGCGCCGCACGTGCGCAAAGACGTAATGCGCCGCCGCCACGTACTCGCCGCGCGCGCATTTCTCGTCGAGATCATCCAGGCGGCGTTGGGCCAGCGCACGGATGGCCGCGTCGAAGCCCGCTGTCGCATAAGTCACCTCCAGCAAGCGCGCGTGTTCCGCCTGACCACTCAGATTCAGAGCGGCAGCCCATTGCGTGATGGCCTCGTGCTTAATCCCCTTTTTTTCGCAGGCGTCGCCGAAGTATTCGTGCGCTGCGGCGTTATCCGGATACAGCTCCAGCATGCGCGCGAATTGCGCGATCGCGCGGTCGTAGTCGCGCAGGAAGAAGTAGATCCTGCCGTTGTGGAGGTTCAAGCCGGGAAAAAAGGGATCCAGCTCCGCGGCGTGCGCCATTTGGGCCACGGCTTCCTCGCCACGACCCATCAGCGCGAGGCAAACGCCGTAATGATGTTGCAGGTCCGCGTGATTGGGATTGAGCTGGATGCCTTTTCGAAAAATCCGCTCAGCCGCGGGCCAGTCTCGCTTGTAATAGACTTCGACGGCAGCGAGCGCGTTGTAAGCTTCGGGCAATGTGTCGTCGAGGCTGAGCCCCTTGCGCAGCGCCGCCTCCGCCGGCGGCCAGTTTTCTTCCGGCGGCAGGATGGCATTGGCTGCGCCCCATGAGTGATAGAGGCTAAGACCGACGTAGGCGCGCGCATAACAAGGGTCGAGCGCGATTGCCTGCTCGAAATACTCGCGCACGCGCTGGTAGCCTGGGGCAAAGAAGTTCCGCCAGAGGTGGAGCCCCTTCAGGTAAAAATCGTGTGCCTCCGTGTTCTGGGTCGGCCGCGAAGTGATCGCGCGCCGCTCCGCCCCACTCAGTCTTGCCTGCAAGGCATCGGCGATTTTCTCCGCGATCTCGCTCTCCACTTCGAAGATGTCGATCAACTGCCGGTCGTAGCGCTCGGCCCAAAGGTGGGCGTCGTTCCCGGCATCGATGAGCTGAACGTGCACACGCACTTTGTCGCCCGCCTTGCGCACGCTGCCCTCCAGAATCGTGGCGACACCCAGTTGCTTCGCGATTTCGGCGATATGTTCGGTCGTGCCCTTGAAACGCTGCGTGGATGTGCGCGAGATCACCTTTAGATCACGGATGCGCGACAAGCGGGTAAGGATTTCTTCCTGGATGCCATCGGCGAAATAGACGTTCGCCTTCTCTTCACTGAGATTTTCGAACGGCAAAACGGCAATTGATTTTCGCGGAGCCGCCGGCGCGACGATCTCGATCTTGTGGTCGCGTCTTCCATCGCGTTTAAGTTTTTGCGGCGCCTCGGCATTGCCGACCTCATCGGAGTAGAGATTGAACAGCGCGAGAGAGACGCCGTGTTTTACTTCGCACGTGCCGAGGTCATGCAAGAGCGGCCGCCATTGCGCGTATTGCTCGAGATCGTCCGCCACGCGCTTCGAGACCAGAATGTGCCCGGCGTCTCCGCAATCCATCACCCGCTGCGCGATGTTGATCCCGGCGCCGGTGATATTTCCCTGTTCGCTCAGATCCATCACTTCTTTCACCGGCCCGCTATGGATGCCCATCCGCACCCCGAGCTCGCGGCGGTGCTTCAAGGCGCGACTGATCTCCATGGCGCACCGCACCGGCTCTTCGGGGCTCTGGCGGAAGACGAGCGCCCCACCGTCACCCGTCGGCAATCGCATTAACTTGCCTGCCCCCTCCGCCGCGCGGAAGGACTCCGTCGCGCGCACAATCTCGCGCAACTTCTCGAGTTGCTCCATTTGCTCGTGCAAGAGCAGCTTCGAGTAGCCGACGATGTCGACGAAAAGCACATGACCGATCTCGAGCTTTAGGTCCGATTCCACGGTGCGTCGCGATTGTTCGACTGCAGGATTCTAGCGCCCGCCCGCGGCGCCTCTAGCCGATTCTTCTCCGGCGGCGGCGGCTTTGTTGCGCAGCCGCATTCATGGCGATTCGCGCTCCGGCAAGGCCGATTTCGGCGCGATTCGCCCACCTTCCACCCAGTCACGTCCGATCCCTTTGGTCAGCAACTTGTCGCCGAACGGGTAACCGCGGTAGCGCATATACCAGTAGAGCGCCCAGTAAGTGCTGATCGAGCGTTCGAAGACCCAGAGCGGCGCGTAGAGACAAACCCACGGCGGAATATATTCGCTTGCTTCGCCACGCGCGCCGCCTGCACACGCCAGCGCGACAGAAAAAACGGAAATTGCCGCGAGGCAGAGAATCAACCCGCCCAGTCCTGCGAGGGCAGCGCTCGCCGCAACCACGAGGGGCAGGAGCAGAAAGAGTGCGGTCTTCGCGCGCAAACCAAAATCTTCGTAAGCCTGCCGGGGACGCTGCTCGCGCCATTTCCGCAGCGTCGGCGGCCGTTTCTGAATAAAAAAATCGGTCGCGTCGTGGATGTCGGCAGCCGCGGCGGCGAAATGCCGCACGAGTTCTTCGTTGTCGAACAAGACGTCTCCATCGTAGTGGCCCACCCGCAACATGGTCGAGCGTCGGAAGGCGCAGGTGCCAGGATAATCCCCGGTGCGGAGGGTAGCGCGGTTGATTAGCATCCGCGCCGACTCCATCCGCGCCCACCAGGGCAGAGGCGCGAGGAAATTCTGTGGTCGCACCAGCTCGTGCTCCTCGAGGAGCGCGCAGATTTTCTGGACGTCCCCCGCGCCGTAGCGGATGTCGTCGTCCGCCAGGATGATCTTCTCGCAGGAGGCGATCTCCACGCCGGTGTGGACGCCGTTCACCTTGTCGTTCAGGTAGCCGAAGCGTTTGTCGACGGGTTCATGCCGGCAAAGCGGCGACCAAAGGGCGCGATGCTGTTCGTAAACGTCGGTCGGCGAGCCATCCACCACGATCAGTTCGCAGTTCGCGGCGCGCAGGATCTCGAAATAGCCGACGAACTCCCGCGCCTCCTCTTCGGAAAAAGCGCTGCGGCGAATGGGCAGCAGATAGGTGCAGCAGTTCATGTGAGAGCGCTCGCCCTGATTCAGCAGGTCATCCTGAGCCGCGCAGACGGCGAAGGATCTCGCCAAAGCTGCTGAACCACGCTGCTCGGTCGCGGCATAATCCGCCAGCATATGCGAGATCCCTCGGCGCGCTTCGCCGGCCTCCGGATGACGGCGCCGCGGGACACGCTACTTCCCGAATCCAACGCTTCTGTCATCGCGCTAAAACGCAAAGCCAAAGCTGAAATGGAATGCGCCGGCGTCTTCAAACCGACGGGGATCGGGATTAACTCCGTAGTCAATTCGCAACGGTCCGATCGGCAGCTTGTAGCGCAATCCGAAACCGATCCCGTAGCGCATCTCGCCGAAGCCAAAGTCGTCTGCGCTTTGCAGGAGATTACCGGCGTCGAGAAAAACCGCGCCGTACAATTCGCCGAAGATCGGGAAGGTGTATTCCACGTTATAGACGCTGAAGAATTCGCCACCGATCGGATCGCCGCCGTCGTGTGGACCGAGATCGCGCTCCGCAAAACTGCGCACGGTGTTGCTTCCACCATTAAAGAATCGCTCGTCGATCGGGATCTCACTGCCGCCAATCCCCTGAATAATGCCAAACCGCGCCCCCACCGCGAGCTGACTTTGCCGAAACCAACGCTCCCAGCCGCTCTCATCCGCGTCCGCATCAGGATTCACTTCGATGACTTTTTTCTCGGGCGCGAACGGCAGATAATAACTTACGCGCGCGGTGCTGCGGACGAACTCAATCTGGCTGCCGAGGCCCTCAGAGGCGTAATCGAAGGTGTTGTCGATCACAATACCACGCGGCGAGACGAGCGGACTCTTCCGCAGGTCGAGCGTTTGCGTGTAGCCGATGGAGTTGACCTGATAAGAGGTTCGCCCGAGGAACTCCGGATCGATGGATGCGCTCGTCACCTCGACGTGTCGTGTCAGGAGAACGCCCCCGAGGCGATATTGCTTGCTCAATTGCCGACTGAGGTCAATCCGGGTGCCGAACTCGAGCTTCGAGTAGCCATCAAATTCGAAGGTCAACGAGTAGAGGCGCAGCTTCAGCTGGAGATCAGTGTCGAAGAGATAGGGATCTTCCCAAAGAATCTCCCCCTTGTAGCCGCGGCTGGAATACTCCGCCGATGTGGTCAATGGCCGGCCATAACCGAAAATATTCCGGTCGCGGTAAGACGCGCCGACGATCAGGCCCGCGTAGGTGCCGGCACCTAACGAGAAGCCAAACTCTTTCGCCTTCGCTTCCTCGGCCGCGATCTGCAAGTGCAGCGTATTTTCGCCGACCGGCTCCGGTTTGATCTGCAAAACATTGAACAGGCCGCTGCGCATCATCTCGCGGAACTTCTCATCCACGGCCTCGGGGCTGTACTGCTTGCCGCTAAGCTTGCGGAACCGCTTCTCGACGTAGCTGGGTCGCAGTCGTTGGAGGCCGGTCACAGTCACGCCGTCGAAATAATGCACTGCGCCCGGCGAAATCGTCACGCGAACCGGCACGCGTCCTCCGGCGGCCGCCTCCGGATTGCCGGCTGCATCGACCTTGACCTGGTAGTAGCCGTGCGACTTGTAGAATGCTTCAAGCCGGCGGGGAATGTCGGCCACGCGGCGGTCGGTGTAAGGCTCATTCAGCAGGTCGCCCATTTCCTGACGCAACTCCTCGGGACTGAAAACCGTGCGTCCAGCAAATGTGACCTCGCCGAAGGAGTATTGCCGGCCCTCCACGATGGCGATATTCGCATCCATCTGCGTGCCGTCGCCGCCGGGCGAGTATTTCGGCGCCTGCACGATCGCGTTGAGATATCCCTCCGAGATGTAAAGCCGGCGCACGAGATCGACGCCTTCCTCCACATCCGCGGGCACGAACGGCAGCCGCTTCTCTGTCTTCCCATAGCGCTCGCGCGTCGGGCCTACGACAAACTCGAACAGCTTTTCGGTCTCGAGGTTATCATTGCCGACGAAATTAATGTTCCCGAGCGTGATCCGCGGCCCCTCATCGATGTCGAGGCGCAGGCGTTTTCCCGAAATGGAGTAGCGCACCTCGACCTTTTCGTAACCGTTCTTGCGGTAGAACAGCTCGAGGAAAAATGCGGCGTCGTCGGCGCGCGCGGCGGTAAGCCCCAGCTCGTTAATCGCGGTGATCTGCTCCTTGAGCTGCGTGCGCAGCTCTTTCTCATCGAACGCGGTCGCGCCGTTGATCTCCACATTGTCCGCCGTCTGGGCGATCTTCTTTTGCTGCTTCTCCACCCGACGCTCGGCTTTGTGCTTCTCCTCCAGACGTGGGGCGTCGACCGCACGCTGCGCGTGCAGACTCGCGGCCACCAGCAGCATCGGTAGGGACGCCGCGCTGCGGCGTCCGAGACGCGTCGCCACGTCAATAAACGCTCGCAAAACACCAAGTGCAGCCACACGCCTCGGACGGCGCAGCGCGCCGTCCCTACCTGAACGTCGCACAGCCAGCATCACCGGAAGCGGATCAGGTATTTCACTGTGCCGCGGAAATCGCCCTGCACCCCGATGTCTCCGACCACCAACACTTTATCGGTGACTCGATAGCGCGCGGTCGCCGTCTGCTGGCCGGTGCGCGGATCAACGTTCCCGACATCTACCTGCAAGCGGTCGAAAACCGAGTTGGTCGAGGCGCGCTGGCCCTTCTTGAAAATTTTGTAATAGAGCTGCTGTCCTAGCAACATCAGCGCGCGACCGGCAAGCACATTGCCCCCACCCATGAGTTCCTCGCGCGTCGTGCCGGTGGCGAGGAGCGAGATAATCTCCTCCTGCGGCAACGGCGGCTCGCTCGTGAACACGGCCTCGGGTTTTTCCGCTGTGCCGTAGATGTAGACCCGAATCGTGTAATCCTTGATCAGTGAGGTGCCTTGTAAATCGAGGCCCGGATTGAGCGGATCGTCGGGATTGAAGTAGACAAAGCCCTGCGCGATCTCAAGCCGACTGAACGGCAGCGTCGCCTCCACGTTCTGAAGACGGATCGATCCGTCAATGCGCGGCTCCAGGCCCGTGCCGGAGAGCTTCATGTCCACGAGGGCGCCGCCGTGTGCAAGGTTGCCGCGGATCAGGAACGGATCCTTAGTCTTAATCGAGACGTCGAACTTCCAATCGCGCAGCGGTGGGTTTGGGAACGACAGCTCCGGAGTGTCCGACGGCGGTCTTGGCCCCGGCGCCGGCCGGCCGGGCAACCCGATCGGGATAAGATCGATGTTCTTCAGGAACTGGCTGTTGGTGATTGCAATATTACCCGTCACCGAGGCGCCGGCGAGAGGTCCGTCAACGCGAATGTCGGCATCGACACGCGCAGTGAGGTCGTCATTCCGCGCGACCAGCACTGCATCGGCGCGCAACTGAAGATCGAAATTCGGCTCGGTAAGTTTTGGGAATCTAATCTGGCCGGTGAGCGTGAAAGGTCCGCCCGCCAGCTCACCGTGAAACTGTCGGAAGTTCAAGGAATCGCCGTCAAAGGCGAGTTGCGCGGTAAAGTTGGTCAGGGCGGGCAAGGTCGCATTGCTGAAGCGCGCGGCGTTGATTGCCATGTCGGCCGAGCCGCTCAAAACCGGATTCGCGATCGTTCCGCCGACATTCACATCCAGGGCGGCGGTGCCATCAATGCGCTGCAAAGCGGGCACAAACTGCCGCACGAAGTTCACCGAGCTGCGCGGCATCTGCAGCTTGGCACGCACCGGCGTCTGCTCGTCGAGTTCCTTGTTCTCGATCATCTTTGCAACGTCGAACGGCAAATTGGCCGTGATCTGCACCGGCTCGATTCGCGCCTGCTCCAGTTTGCCGTTCACCACCAGCTCGTCGTTTTCGATCCGCGCACTGATGCCAAAGGTGGCGGGCGTGAAATCTTCCAGCTTTTCCGAGCGCAACCCGGTAAGCTGAAGGTCGAGCGCCGCGCGCAGGTCCTCGAGCGTTCCCTGCGCATCCAGCTTCAGGTTCACCAAACCGGCGACCGGAATCTCCGCACCAAAATCTTTCGTCAACTTGTCGATCTCCAGGTTCTCCGTCTGGAAGTTCACCAGCACCTGCCCTTCCCTCGCGAAAAGCGGCCGATCGCTCCCGAGGTTTCCCCATACGAACGGCACCGAGACGTAGCCATCAGCGTATTTTGCTTCGCCCTGGATGACCTGGATTTTTGTCATCTCCAGCTTCGAACCTTTCGCCTGCATGATCGCCTGGAACATGAGCTTGTCCGTGGAAGCGTAGATGATCGGGACGTTCAGCTCCTCCGGCGAATAGTTGGCCTCGACCCTGGCTTCGAGCTTGTCGAGATTGGCGTAATGTCCCTTCTCGAGTGTGAGATTGAGATTGCCGGTGTTTTTGAATGTCGAGACCGCGCCGTTGCCTTCCCAGTTAATCACAAGGGTCCCGGCTAATTCCGTCTTCTTCCCGGCCGCGGAAAGCAGCGGCTCGAATGTGCCGAGATCGGCCACGCTTAAGGCCAGCCGGCCGCCGTATTGATATGGCGCCTTGACTCCCGCCGTCCCGTTTGCGCTGATGTAGTCGCGCTCGTTCAGCCGGGCAGTGAGATCATTCAGGTAAACAACGTTGTCCGCCGTCGTACCAGACGCGCTCAGTTCAGGAATTATCAGCTTGCGCGCGCGCAAATTGGAGCCGTGGACGGTGAACGAGCCGTCGCCAAGGCCGCCCCGAAAGTCAAATTGGGCCCACAATTGCAGGCCGCCGGTGACTCGGTCAGGCGACTCGCCTTCCCAGTAATCGCCCAGCTGCGGCGCAACCAGCGACACCTCTACGGCGCCAGGCTGCAAGCGAGCCTGCGAAAAATCCGTCGGGAGGAGATATTGGCCGCGCAGCGTGAGACGATTGTCGCCGCGATTGGCGGTCAATTGCTGAACGCTCACGTTTTGCCCATTCGTCCGCACCTCACCGGCGATGGCATCCACTGCGAACCCGCTCGCGCGCACATCAGTCACGTCGAAGCCAATTTCCGAGCTCAAACCTTCGAAATAAGGACGTTCCTGATCTGCCGGCGGCATCTTTTTGCTCGCGCGTATCTTGACGATCGCCCTCTGCACCGCGCCTTTCCCGAAGTCGATCGGCCCTGCGGCAAGGTTCAAATCTGCGAAGACCGTCGCCTCCTTGATCGTCACGCGGCCATTCACTTCCGCCGAGCCGTTAATCGGCTGAGCCATCCCGGCTGTGATCGCTCCCAGATCTGGCGCCAGGCCGCGCAATTCGATCATGGCAGGATTTCGGCCGAAGCCGTCGATGGTTTCGGGCAGCTCCGCCGTGCCGCGCAGGCTGATATTGCTCGGGCCTTGTTTCAGCTCTACCGCGTTGATCGCAGCGATGCCGTTCGCCGCACTGATGTCGATCGCGGCGCTGTCGAAGGCCACGCCGCCCGCCGCGAGATTGTCGATTCTCCCAACAACCGAGCCGCTCCACGACTTCGGCCGCTCCAATTGACCCGAGGCTTTGATCGCCAGCCGTCGCACGTCACCGGCGACTAGCGATTCCTTTGCGCTCAGCTCGATTTCCGGCCCATCCACGTCCGCGCCTTCCATGTCGGGCGGGTCGATATAGCGAGTCAGGGCCTCCAGCGACATGTCTTCGGCGACGAAATCGACGCCCGCATTCATCGCCGCTGCCTTCTCCGCGAGCGAAATTGCACCTGAGACCTTCGCTCCCGTTATCATGCCTTCGAATTTGAGGCCCAACGCATTCGCACCTGCGCGCGAGGCATCGAGATTCACCAGCGCGATCTTCGTTTTCTCGTCCAGAACCAGATCGCGCAGGAACAGGTTCCGATTTTCGTAGGAGGTGGTTGCCGCGATGTCGCTCCAAGCCCGGCCATTCGGGATCTGCACCTTCGCGATGCGCAACTCGCCGGGCCCGGCAGGATTCAGCTCCAGGGTGAGATGCTCGACGAGAAGATCACGCGGAGTGGAGATGACGCGCAGATTGATATCCGAGAGAAGGAGCCGATCGGGGAAGAACGCCGGAATGGTAAACTTCTGGTCCTTCTCCAGTTCGTCGATCTGCGGCGGCGCCTTCTTCGGGTCGACCACGATGGTGGCATTCCGCACTTCCACGTTCTTGAGGAATGATGACAATCCGCTGCGCAGCAGCGTCCAGATACTAAAATCCACCCGCACCAGTTCCACGTCCGCTGCTTGAACTGCGGATGGGCCCGTCGCAATCGCATGCACGTTCCGCACGATGACGCCGCTAAAGATCGTTCCCTCGACACGGCAATCGAGCTTGAGGTTCTCCTTGGCGGCGAAATGAATCGCCGCGCGGCGGCCGATCGCCTGTAGCAGCGGTCGATGAAAGACCACCAGCAGGAGCACGAGAACGCCAGCCGCTATACCTGTGCGTCTGAGCCAGGCGCGGCGGGTCGGCGC
>JBHENA010000069.1:0-14020 GCA_046262275.1 Chthoniobacterales bacterium | reverse complement strand
GACCAGAGGGTATGGGCCACCCCGCCGGCGGCGTTTCCGTAGAATTCAGGAGCTTTATCGCGTTGTGGGACGTGCGCTGCGAACCCGTCCCGCAACAAGCGCGACCAGGCGGCGTCGAAATCACCCGGAGGAGCGGTGGCGCGGAAAGTTTCCTGCACCAGCTCCGGCCCTTCGACCTTAGGTCCGCCGAGCACGCCGTTCAGCAATTCCAACTCGGAGAGGCCGCCGAAGAGCGGGAGAATCATTGGTTGGATGGCAAGATAACTCCCGTCTGCGGTGAGCGCGTCGCCCCATGATTCCAGGTAGTGAGCGGCTGGGACGTGCCACCGGCTCATCGCGGAGGTCGCGTCCTCGTAATAGCCGACCCGGACAACCTCCGGCACCTTCTTTTGCAGCTCGTCCCAATTCAGCCACTGCTTCGTCTGCCGATCTTCCGCGAGACAACGCGGCGCGTTATAAACCGGATCGCCGCCCAAAATAAACAGCTGCTTTACCCGGCCCGCATTCATGTCCGATGCGAGCTGAAGAATGCTGTTCGTGCGCGGGTTCCGCGGAAATTGGCGCACGAGCAGCGTCGAGCCCAGGTTCTTGAGCGCGGCATTAATGCCGTAAACCATCAACTGCACGACCACTGGCTGTTGCGGACTCGCCAGGACGAGGCTCGCGCCCGGCTTTGCTAACAGATCATTCGCGCACTCGGTCAGCCATTGCTCGTCGAATGGCGTCGCGCCAACCGGCGGAGCAAGCGTAGCGATGACCGACGAAAGCCCGGTGTCTTGTGTGCCCGTAGCGATTTTTCCGGCAAGCGCATACGCGAACGCGGGAATCTGGCTGGCATGACAACGCAGCCGATGGTCGGCCATTGCGCCCGTGAGCGTGTAACGATTCTCGACCACGTAGAGCCGGTTCATCGTGTCCTTCGCGGAGGTCACCCGCCGGCGCGAAGCGAACGCGCGCGAGGAAGCAATATCGCCTTCGCCGCAATCAAGGAAATCGGCGCCCAGAGAAACGACTACATCGGCGCGCTCGAACTGCGGGACGAGCCGCGTGTTGTCGCCGAAACTGATCTGGGTGCTGAAATTCTGCGCCTCGCTGAACAGCGGGTCGTACTGGCACCAGCGCATCCGAGGGAAGGCCTTCTCCAGCTGGCTACGCAAGCGTTCGCGGGTAGGCGAGAAGGTTTCCTCCACGAGGAAGAAAAGGCCGGCGCCTCCCTCAGCCGCGAATTTCTCGCGCACCTCGCCAAGATATCTTTCAAACGCGGCGCGGTCGCTGGTTTTGCCATTCTCAACGAAGCGCTGCGAACGCGCGGGATCGTAAAGATCGAGAATGGAACCTTGCGCAAAAGCATCCGTGGCACCGCCGCTCGCGGGGTGCAGCGGGTTACCCTCGATCTTGATCGGCCGGCCGTCGACTGTGGCGACCACGAGCGGAAGCGCGCCGGTGCGGCGCGGCATCGCCGTCGCGTAGAACAGCGCCTTGCCGGGGATTGACCACTCGACACTTTTCGAGAACGGAAGCAGATGCGCTTCCGGCCGGCGGCAACTGCTGAGGCCAAAGCCGGCCAGCGCCATCGAGGCTCCCATTAGTTTCAAGAAGCTGCGGCGCGACCATTCATTGTCTGCCATCTCGGCCGCGCCCGCGGGAAATTCCCGCTCCAGCCACTCGCGGAATTCCGGCGTATCGCTCAGCTCGCCGATGCTCCGCCAGTAGCGCTTCCCGGTTTTTGGCTCCGGCGGATGTTCGAAGACGCGTTTCATAGGAAGACAGGCATCCTGCCTGTCTCGGCCGACATGCTTCCAGCGTGTCGAGCAAGTGGATCTGGCAGGCTGGAAGCCCGCCCGCCGAGTCAGGCTAGAAGCCTGACCTCCGCAACCGGAGCGGCCGCGTGCGAGGCGACCGCAAAGATGACCGATCCCTGGCACAAGCGCCGCTACAATATTTCCCGTGCGAACCGGCGATGCAGGTGGAAACTATGCGGTGGAAGATTTCACGGCAGGCATCACGCACGATCAGCCGGCGCGGCGGCAATCCTCGCTCGGACCCGAATGGGATCAGCGCATCCGGCAACTGGTGGCGGATTGGGGCGCGAAAAAGTCGCCCGAGCTGATCGAGGAAATGATCATCACCGCGCTGAAAATGGCGCGAGACGAGATGGGGACGGGCGACCTCAAGTTGATGAACCGGTCGCTGAAGGAAATGCGTTACGCGGCGAAGGTCTTCGCCGGCTATCGCGAGTTTCGCAAGGTATGCGTCTTCGGCTCAGCGCGCACCCTGCCGGACGCGCCGGAGTTCCAGGTCGCGGAAGAATTTGCCCGGCTCATGGTGGCGCAGAACTACATGGTCATCACGGGCGGCGGCGACGGCATCATGGGCGCAGCGCAGCGCGGCGCGGGCCGGGAGCACAGCTTCGGGTTGAACATCCGGCTGCCCTTCGAGCAACGCGCGAACGAGATCATTCACGGCGACGGCAAGCTGATCAATTTTAACTACTTCTTCACCCGCAAGCTCAATTTCGTGAAGGAGACCCACGCCTTCGCGCTTTTCCCCGGCGGCTTCGGCACGCTGGACGAGGGCTTCGAGGTCCTCACCCTCATGCAAACGGGGAAGGCGCGGATCATCCCGCTCGTCCTGATGGATCGCCCCGGCGGAACATACTGGGAGACATGGATGAAATTTCTCACCGAGCACCTTTTCAAGTTAGGGTTCATCGGCCCCGAGGACTTCTTTCTCTTCAAGATCGTGCACAGCGCGCGTGAAGCGGTGCAGGAGATCGCGCAATTTTACAAGGTCTACCAGTCCGCGCGCTGGGTGGGCGATCAGCTCGTCATCCGCATAGGCCGCCGCCTGACTCCGGAGGCGGTGATGGAGCTTAACCGGAAATTCGCCGATCTCGTGCGCAGCGGCGAGATCGTGCAGGGGACCGCCTTGCGGCAGGAAAAGAACGAGCCCGCGATTTGGGATCTGCCGCGCCTCATCCTCGCGCCCCATCGGCGCAGCTTCGGGCGCTTCCGCCAGCTGATCGACTCTATCAATCTGGCAGGCTGAGTCTGAGGCAGGCATTCATTCTGCTACTATCTGGCTCAAGATGAAGAGCTTCGTCTTGAATCTCGGCGGCTATGAGACTCCTCGCATGAGTGCGACCGAGGTGAGCGTCCTGTTTCATCGCGGCGCGATTGAGCGCACTACCCCATGCCGCCGCCGCCGCGCCTCCATCTGGAGCACGGTCGATGATATTTTCCCGATGCTGAAGTACGAAGTCCGCCAAGCCGGTGTTTGCCTCGCCCAATCCGCCGGACCGATGCGGCGTTCTGCCGAGCGGCTGAACGCCACCGCGACATTCTCGGATCTGCTGCATTTTCTCGGCTCGAAGCCCTAACGCCGGACTGATGATCAGGTAGCGGCGGCTGCTCCGTTAAAGCTGCTGCGCAATGATGGCAGCCAGCTTCTCCAGACCTGCCTCATCTTCCGCGTCGAAGCGCCCGAGTCGCGGACTATCGATGTCGAGCACCCCGATCACCGTTCCGGCGGGACTGGCGAGCGGGACCACAACTTCCGATTTCGAAGCGGTGTCGCACGCGATATGGCCGGCAAATTCCTCGACGTTCGCCACCCGTAGAGTCATGCGCTGCTCCGCGGCCGTGCCGCAAACCCCGCGCCCGATCGGAATCCGCACGCAAGCAGGCCGACCTTGGAACGGCCCGAGCACAAGCTCATTACCCTGGAGCCGGTAGAATCCGACCCAGTTCACCTCCGGCAAGGCGTGAAAGAGGAGCGCCGCGCAGTTCGCCATCTTCGCGATCGTGTCCGGCTCACCCTCGAGCAGTGCGCGAACCTGGCTGGCGAGGGAAGAATAGAGTTCAGCCTTCGAGAGCGTCTCGCTTAGTTGCGGCGCAGTCCACATCCGGCTCAGGCCTCCGGGCGCTTCTCGCGAATGTAATCGTGGATCGTATTTACCGAGCGGAGCGCAGTGCCTGCCACCTCGGAGTTCGGCACGCCCACGCCGAACGTCTTTTCCATGCTCACCACCAGCTCGAGCGCGTCGATTGAGTCGAGGCCGAGCCCGCCCGGCCCGAACAACGGAAGGTCATCGCCAATCTGATCCGCTGTCGTTTGCAGCATCAGATTTTTGACCAGCATCTCCTTGATACGCTGGCGAAGATCAGGCTCGGGCATACGCGAGTTGCGAAGTTGTCGCAACCCCCGGTGAAGTCAAACGGCCCGGCCCAGCAGCGGATTACGCTTTGCTGCCAGGCTCCACCGCCTGGTTTGGCTCGGGCCGGACGACACTGTCTCCGGCCGCGTTCTCGAGCCGCGAAACCGTCGGAATGGTTGCTGCCGCAGACCGCACTTCCGGTTCCGCGCTCTCAGTCTTCCCGGAGGAATGCAGCTCATCGCTGAAATCGTCCTTCGCTTTCTGGAATTCCTTGATCGCCTGCCCCATCCCGCGCGCCAGCTCCGGCAGCTTTTTCGCTCCGAAAAGGACCAGCACAATCAAGAGAATGCCGATGATTTCCTGCCCGCCCACGTTCATGAAGCCGAGGAACGTCATACGCCTGGAGCCAAGATGAGCCCGGGAAGCCAACTTGCAAGGCAATTCACCCCGAGCTGGCGCATCAGCACGGTGTCCACTCCGGCGACCAGCGCGGCGAAATCAACCGTCGGATCCGTCGCGATCCAGTCGAGTTCACCGTTAGGCCCGGCGATGTGACCATCCAGACTCGCGGCCACGCTATAACGGAGACGGCGCATGAACTCTGCTTTTGGGCCGCACTGCTTGCAGGCTATCCTGAGCGAGCGAACCAAGTTGAACGGAGCTGCATCGGTTACGCCGTTGCCGTCGCGGGTGTGACATGGAATAGAGCCTTCACGCTCTGACGCGACAAAACGATGATCGTGAAGACACCCAGTGCCGTGCCGAACGGGAAGATACTGCACTGCAAACACGCGAGCACAAAGATGAACCAGTATCGCCTCCGCCGCGCGATAAAGCGCCCTGCAACAATCACGCAAACGGCCAGTGAAATGCCGGCAAGGAACATACCGCCGCCCATGCAGGTAAACATCCACCCGATGAGAGCCGGGGGCTCATCGCCCGGCTTGCTGCTGATCGATTGGGGCGCGTAGATCATCGCGAGACCCAGCGCAAGGTGAATCAGAGGGAAGCAGGCAAGTAGAGCGGTCAGGCCACCTACGACGTAGTGGAATACCGACAACAGTCGGAGGTGCTGTTCGTCGTCGGTGGCAGTGGGCGTGGTGTTCACGGCCTAACGAGACGCAAGATCAGCGACCGCGAGCCGGCTGCAACGTGCCACGCAGCCAAAGCGTGGATGGCAAACACGCAAACGTCAATCGCAGTCGTGCTCGCAAGATGGAGCCTGCGCTGAGAAATTCGAATGGGATGCATCGCCTGGTTAGGCCTCGGTGTCCCGGAAAGCCTCAGCCACGATGAAGGTGTCGCAGTATTCACGAAAAGCGATGATCTTCCCATCAGCGAGAGTGAATGCGTGTGCCCAGTGGTTCTCGTATGAACGCCCGGTGCATCTTGAGCGGACCTTCTCGAAGCCAAGAACTACCACGTGGTCTCCCTGAGCCAGAAACGTGTGCGGCTCGAAAGCCTCGAACTCTGCTTCGGCACCGACTCTGGCGAAGTAATTCGTGGCGCCCTCGTGTCCCTGAAAGCTGCCTGCCCACGGAATCTCCTTCGGGCCGGCAATGTCGAGCTGTGTATTGGCGTCCTCACCGCGAGTATCGCGGCAATGTCGCCGCGCGCGAACGCAGCGTAAGCTTCTTTAATGACCTGCAGGTTGGCATTCATGGCGGTATGTTCGCTCACATCTGCGGCCTAACGAGATTTCGACGAAAAAGTTTCGTCTAACACGCGGAACGGCGGTTGAGAAGGCGCGCGGTCGACTGGACTTCAAATGTTCAATCCGGGCCTGGTCAGGACGTGGGTGTAGGTCATCGTGGTGGAGACATCCTTGTGGCCGAGCAATTCCCATTCGGCAAAGCTCGGGGCAGGCTCTGCACGGTACGTATGTCCTGGCCGCGCTCAAGCAGGTGCGTGGCGAAGCTATGTCGGAAGATGTGGCAGCTTGCAGTCTTCGCCGAAGGCTTCGGCTTGCCAACGACCACCTGTGTTCCGTCGGTTCGCTGCACAATGCGGAAGCAGAACCGTCGCTGTGGGCGAGGATCGCAGGTTTCGATGCGGTCACGCGTATCCGACGCCGTAGCTGAGGAAGCGTAGCTTCTTTGGGGACAGGTGGCGTTGCCCAGGTGCAACTTGCGAACGAAAGGCTCAACCCTCGCTGAGACACCGGACGCTGCGAACTATGGCTGCGGGGCGGCGGCGTGGGCTTCGGCGGGGGAGGCGCCGTGTTCCTCCGGAAGAACCTCTATACGCACCCGCGCGACGCCTTCGCTTACCATCTCGAGTTGTTCGGCGGCTTCCTTGCAGATATCGAGCTTCACTTTGTGCTTGTGAATCCCGCGATCGGTAATCCGCACCGTGACGCTCCTGCCGTTTTGGATATGGGTGACCCGCAGCAATGTGCCGAGCGGAAGTCGGTCGTGAGCGGCCGTCAGCTCCTTTAAACCGGCGCGCCGTTTCGCAAGCGAATCGTCGGGCACCTGATACCAGGTAGCATACACTTCGCGGCTTTTCCGTGGCGCGCGCTTTGGAGGCGCCGCCTCACTGGGCGGCAGCGCGGGAACCTCGTGCAACGGCAGCGGCATAATCTCCGCGATATCCAGCGGTTCCTCCTCTGCCATCCGCTCGGCCTCGCGTTGCTGATGGATGATCACGCCCGCGGCCGCGAGGCAGGCGAAGACAGAGAGAAGCGCGACAATCTTCCAGAAGCGGGATCGGGGAGATCCGCTGGGAGGAGGTGGATCGAGCTGCATAGGCTTAAGCCGGCGCGGCCTGTACAGCGCGACGTTGTTCCTGAATCGCGTCGCGGACTCTGCGCGCGAGTGTTTGTGGTGTGAACGGCTTCTGGAGAAGATCGATGCGCGGGTCGAGCACGCCGTGATCGCTAATATCGTTATCGGAATAGCCGGAGACGTAGAGCACCTTCATCTCGGGGCGCAAAACCGAGAGCCGTTCCGCCAGCTCCGGACCATTCATGTGCGGCATGATGACGTCCGTGATGAGGACGTGGATTTTGCCATCGAATTGGCCAGCGAGTCGCAGCGCCTCGGGGCCGTCGGCCGCGCACAAGACGTTGTAGCCCTCCTCCGCCAGGACATCGCAAACCAGCTCGCGCACGATCTGCTCGTCCTCCACCACGAGCACCGTCTCGAAGTTTCGCGATCTCTCGACCGGCGGCGCGGTGACCGTCTCGCGATCGATAGGGGAGCGCTCGAGCGGGAGGAAAATGCGGAAGGTGCTGCCTTTGCCAAGCTCGCTTTCGACCGAGATGCCGCCGCCGGTTTGGCGCACGATCCCGTAGACGGTGGCAAGACCGAGGCCGGTGCCTTTACCGGGTCCTTTGGTGGTGAAAAACGGCTCGAAGATGCGCGACTTGGTGTCCTCGTCCATCCCGGCGCCGGTATCGGTAACCGAAAGCTCGACGTAATCCCCCGGGGTGAGGGAATTCGAAATTTGCGGCGCCTTGAATTTGTCGAGATGAACGTTGGCGGTGCGGATGACCAGCTTGCCACCGGTGGGCATGGCGTCGCGCGCGTTGACGCCGAGGTTGAGGATGACTTGCTCGATCTGGCTCCGGTCCGCCATGACGGTGGCGATGTTGGCCTCGGGCCGGGTTTGCAGGTCGAACCTTTCGCCAATCACGCGACGCAGCAATTTCTCCATGTCGACCGCGAGATGGTTGAGGTCGATCACCTTCGGCTGGAGGAGCTGCTTGCGGCTGAAGGCGAGGAGCTGGCGCGTAAGGGTGGCGGCTTGGTCGCCCGCTTTGCGGATCAAATCTGCGTGCTGCTTGACGATCGGGTCGTTGGATTGCCGCGCATTGATGAGGTCGGCATAACCAATGATGGCGGTAAGCAGATTGTTGAAATCGTGCGCCACACCGCCGGCCAGACGGCCCACCGCTTCCATCTTCTGCGAGTGACGCAGTTCTTCTTCGCTTTTGCGCAGAGCTTCCTCGGTCGCGCGCCGTTCGTCCATTTCGCGAATGAGGTTGTCGCGCTGCGCGAAAAACTTCTGCACCGTGCGCGCCAGCTCGCCGAACTCCGAGCTGCTCCGGGCCAGGCGCTCGATCGGTTTGGGATCGTTCCGGGTGAGGCTCGCCATGATGAGCCGGAGCGGATTGCGCACCCAACGCAGGAGCGAGATCGTGAGGAGGAGAAAGAGAACGAGCGCAAAGAGGATGAGGGAAAGGAGCAGACGCTCGCTGGAACGCGTCAGCTCCCGCACGGTGCGCGATTCGTTGCGAACGACGAGCTGCGCGACCGGCTGGCCATCCCATGATTGCAGCGTCCGGGAAAACGCGATCAGCCCCGCCTGCTCGTCATTATAGTTTTCGCCGGCGCGCGCGGCGGGAGAGACAAGGGTGACCTCGTTGCCGGTGAACATGGACATTTCCTGGAGCGCGGGCTTACTCCAGAGGCGACCTGCGAGGAAGAAACCGGCCGGAGGCGTTTGCCTGGCGAAGTCCTTCGAGGGATGGACCGTTGCGCATCGTATTTCCATGATGCCTTGCGCAAGGCTGACGAAGAAATGCGGGAACTGTTCGCCCGCGAAGATGCGCGGCAATGCTTCGCGCGGGATCGGCACCTGCGCCAGCTCCTCCGAGTTCAGATTATTGACCTGATGGCTGAGCGTGCCGTCGGTGCGGTAAATCCAGATCGCGTTGGCGTGGAAGCTATCCAGCGTAGGGGTGCTGACGTTTTCAGAAAACCACTGGACGTCATCGCCAGCGATTGCCTGGACCATCTGGTCCCAGCCCGAGTAATCCAACGCGAGCGTCTTTAGACCCTGGCCGTGATAGTCGAGGAATTCCTCGAAGGAGCGGTTTCGTTCCGCGAAACGTTCCTCGGCAATTTTTCGGAACTTAAAGCGGTCGTAGGCGCGAACCGCGGCCAGCCCCGCGAGGAAAGTCGCGACTACCAAAACGAGCAGCAAAGTGATCTTTGTCTGAACTTTCATCCTTGATGCGACCCGAGCAGCCGCTCTGCCTGTGCAGGCAGAGCCTTGTTCTGACGGTTTATCACCCCCGGTCTATTCGCGCAGTCGCTCCTCGTGTATGGAAACTATTTTCAAATCGTCGCCCTCAGGGCGCAGCGTCCAGGTGTTGTTCGTCCGACCGGTGGCGCGGTGGTTCTTGTTTCGCACGCTAAAGGCGATCTGGAATTGCACCACCGTCTCGTCCGCGCCGGAAGCGGCAAAGGTGACTGGTTTGGTCAGGGTATACTTCCGCTCCGGCCACCGTTTTATGTAGTTCGTCACGTCCTTTTCCACGAAGGACTGCCCTTTGAGCCCGTGAACAAAATACTCGACTGGATAGGCAAAGTATCGGGTTTGTGCCGCGATGTCATCGCTTTCGCTGTCGCGCAGATACTGTTGCACGAGCTGGTTGATGCGATCGGGCGTGAGGTTTTGCGCGGGGGGCGGTTCTTCGGCCGGCGGCGGCGGTACGGGAGTCGAAGCGAGATCGGCACTTTCCTCGGCCGCCTTCGCGAGTTGCGCTCGCTCGGCCTCCTCCAGAGCGCGCGCCGTATCGCTCTTCAGGACGGGCACGTCGGGTAAAGTTTCCGTGCTTCGAGCAACGGTGATGGTGCCGATGCTGAGCGAAGTGGCTGTCACGTCGTCGACGGTGCCTGTAACGGCGAAGCCTTTCCGCGCCTGGTAGCGTTTCAGGGCGTTCGCGACATCGGGAGAAAGGCGCCCGTCCACATCTCCAAAATAGAGATTGCGCTTGCGAAGTTCTTCCTGGACCTGCCGAATTTGCTCGTCGCCGAAAAGAGGCCGGTGGATTGCAAGCACCAAAAGGCAGAGCAAAGCAATTCTCTTACTATGGTAAATTCTCTCTGCGATGCGTAACATGGGCAAAATACCTTCGTGCGAGGGTCACGTCGCGGTTGCCGCCCAGAATTTCTGGAACGCGGCCGGCCAGCTCCGATGGAGGATACTTTCGCGGGCGCGCCGGCCCATTTCCGCACGGAGCGGAGGATTGGTGGCAAGACGTCTGATCGCATCGGCAAGCTCCTCGGCGTCGTACGCTTTTGTCACAAATCCGGTCGCGCCTAGCTCGACCAGCTCCTTTGGGCCGCCGAGGTCTGAGACTACGACCGGGAGCCCCGAGGCCTGCGCTTCGATGATCACGTTGCCGAATGTATCGGTGGTGCTGGGGAAGACGAACACGTCCGCGGAAGCGTACGCGCTGGCCAGCTCTTCGCCCGCGAGATAGCCGGTGAAAACAGCATCCGGCAGTCCCTCGGCCAGCGCCGTCGCATACGGGCCGAGACCTACCATGAAGAGCTTCACCGCCAGCCCCTCGGCGCGAAGCTGTCGATAGGCCGTAGCCAGAACATCAAGATCCTTTTCTTTTGAGATGCGGCCGACGTAAAGGAGGCGGACCTCGTTTGCCCCCGGCAGGGAATCGAAACGCCGCCAGAATTCAGGATCGCGCCGTGCTGGATTGAACAATTCCGTGTCCAGGCCGCGCGGCAGGATCTTGAGCTTTTCCGGCTCGATCCCGCGATTGATCCAGCTCTCGCGGTACTGCTCCGAGTTTACAAAGACCGTGTCCTGCTGTCCGTAGAACCACCGCATGTAGGTCCAGGCCAGGCTTTCGAGAAATTTGTCCTCCGTCAGGATGCGAATGTATTCCGGAAAATCGGTGTGATAGATGCCGCTCGTCTGCAGGTTCAGCATCTTGGCCGCGAGCAGCGCGGTCAGCCC
Organism: Chthoniobacterales bacterium; assembly: GCA_046262275.1. Lineage (GTDB taxonomy): Bacteria > Verrucomicrobiota > Verrucomicrobiia > Chthoniobacterales > UBA10450 > JACCTI01. The sequence goes on along the minus strand of JBHENA010000069.1, from coordinate 3,156 downwards.
CATGGGCCCGGGCGTGCTGATGATAAGTTCGGTGAACTGTTCCCGCTGCACGTAATCGAGAATCTGAAGGATCGGAGGAAAGCTGAGCTTCTGTAGTTCGTACTCCGGCAGCTCGAACTCTCCGATTGGACGGAAGTTCTTGACCTGAACCTGGCCGCTTTGCAGTTCGCGCAGCGAAGTGACCACGATCAGTTGCTCGCCGGCGGCGGCAGCGGCGGCCGCCATTTTCCCGATCGTAATCGAGACGCCGTTGACGTCTTCCAGTGTATCCGTGAACCAGGCGCGCTTGCGGTTTTGCAGCGCACGGGGGATCGAGCCGGTGAGCTGCAGAAAGACGCGCTGAAGCCAAAGACGCGACGGCGCCTGGCTGTGAAAGCCGTAGATGTAAGGCGCGAGCACCACCAGGATAGGCGCGATCCCGCTCAAGGCCTGGATGCTCTCGATGATGTTGCCGCTGTTGAGCTGCTTCACGAACTTTTCGAAAAGCCGGAAGGCGAGCTGTTCCGAGACCAGATTTGCCATCAGGAACGTGCGCCGCTCCGGCTCGCTGACGCCGTTCGTTTCATGGGTGAGCAGCGCTTTCACTTCCGGTTGCGCGAAATACCCGGAAAGCTCGTTCCAGAGCGAAACGTTGCCGCGCTTCGCGAGCTCGAAGATTTTGCCGGAGCGGACGCCTTGCGCGATGAAGTTCGCCTTTTCCCGGAGCGTGAACTGAGTCGGATCCCGGCCTTCCATGAAGCGGGAGAACATCGTCTCCACCAACGGAGCCGCCGGGCCAAGGCGGTCGTTGAACCGGTCCTGAATGAAACAGGAAAGAGTATTGTAAAAGCCGTGCGAAAGCGCCAGCGGCGTCCCGCCTTCACCGTGCGCGGTGCAGTTTCCCGCGCGCACATCTTTCAGGAATTCGGCCGCGGATTTTGCGCGCGGAGTTTCCGTGAACGCGCTGGCCAGGAACTTCCCGCCATGGTCGTCGGAGCCACCGGTGAGGATTTTCCGCCAAGGCTCGGGATGCGTTGGCGCGATATTATGGCGGTTTGCCAGCTCGTCGATTTTCTCCCGGGTAAGACCTGACAAAAGCTCGCGCGCCAGTTGGCTGAGCAGGGCATCACGCAGCCCGTTGACCCCTTCGAAATGCTTGAAGAGCAGGATCAAACGCTCGAGGTGGGTCGCCTCCAATTTGCCGTTAATGCTGTAGAGCGGGTGGGCTACGGCGTGCGCAATGCACGATTCCTGCAGATACGCCTGGAGATCGAAGATGTTCTCTCGCAACCGGCTAATCTCAGCATGCTGCGCTTCCGCGATCCCCCAGACCAGCAGGTGAATCTTGCAAGGATCCAGCGGGAAATAGGTGGTCACTTGCTCGCTCACGAAAGTGTGCGGCAAATCACCGATCTGAAGGCAACCCTCGATTGTGTCGTGATCGGTGATGGTGACGAAATCCATCCCCGCCGCGCGGAGCCCGTCATACAGCTCGTGCGGATCGGAGTAGCTGTCCGGGAAATCGAACCGGCGGAAGAGCCACTCCTCCGAACGATCACTGAAACGGGAATGAACGTGAAGGTCGCAGCGGCTCATCCGCGTTTTACAATTCCGAACCGCTGCTGATCCGCTGTTCCGCGATCCAATCGCGGTAGGTGGTCGGCGTTCGTTGTTCCACCAGCCGATCCAGCAACTGCGTGATCTGGCTCCAGAGCGCGGGATGCTCGAAATCCGGCGGATGGATCCCGAGGCGGATCAATGGCGCATGCGACTGGAGTCGCGAGAGCGTGCGGTTCCAGGCGAGACTCGCCACGCGGCGCCACTCGCTCCGAACGCTGTAAACGAGAGAACGCGCGTGCACTGCGGCACCGCTGCGAAGATCAAGCACGGTCGTGAGGCGCGTGGTGTATTCCATCTCGGCATCTCTCGCTGCCTGCTCGGCGTGGGGCCCAAGCAACCATGCGGGAGCAATGAAGCCGCGAGGTTTTAACCCGGCGGCCTTGAATTCGTCGCGCGCGCGCGTGATCCGCTGCAACGCCTCGTCATAGGGAAGATCGTAAAATTCTCCTTCGTCCTTCGTATACTGACGGGTGAGAATCTGCTCGCGCAGCGACTCGCCCTGCCGGCGGTCGCGTTGATGGAAGTAGCCGTGAATCACAATTTCGTGACCTGCGGCTTCAAGCTCCCGCAGCCAGCGCACGCAACTCCGATCCTCTACCGTAGCGCGTGTCTGATGATAATCCGGGACGACCAAAAGCGAGCACACATCCACCGCGTGACGCGCCAGCGCCGCGATGATCTTTTCCGACGTGGCACGTGTCGACGGCGCGACGTCGTGCAGGGAAACAATCAGCGGAAGTTTTCGAACCGCTGCGGCAGCGGCGAAGACCGGGAAGGGAGTGGCTGCGGCACCCGTCACACGGAGCTTTTCGACTCGCGCGCTGCGACAAACAAGTGGAAACGAGACTGCAGGTCGTCGGCAGCCTGGGTCGCCCACGCAACCGGACGATACGGATTTTGCGCCAGATTTCCGCAAGCTCGGACAGCATTTGTCCGCCCGCTCTGATAGATTGAGCGGGTGCAGCTCGAGCTCGCTTTCCAGCCGCCTCGCGGGGCCGTTCTTCGCATCGCTTCGTCTCCGGAAGCGGCGTGGACAGGAGGAATAGCGGATTGGTTCGCCGGCGTCGCGAAGAAAGCGTGGATTACTGAACGTCCGGCGATCGTTGCCGTTCCGACGCGCAGTCATGCGCATGCGCTGAAAGCACGCGTCCTGGCAGCAGGCGAATCGGTCCTCGGTTTGCATTTCGTTACGCCGCCGTTCCTTCGCGAGCTGTTGCAGGTGGGCGCGAGCAAACAAATTGCGCTGCCCGAGCATCTGCGCCTGCTCCTCGCGGCTGCGGCAGAAGAGCACCTGACCGACCAGTCACTCACCGATGCAGAGCGCCTCGCAGCCGTCTCCGTCCGCCGCACGCCGGATCATCTCCTGCGGTTGATCGATCAACTGCAATCCGCTGGTTGGCCCTTTGAATCCGCCGATCTGCCGGCATTCCACCGCATTCTCGAGCGTTTCCGCGCGCACCTTGCCGCGTGTGATTTCGATTTTCCAGCCGAGGCTGATCGCGCTGCGTTGGAACGAGCAAGGAAGCAGCCACCGCTGTTCGGCGACTTGCTGATCAC
>JBHENA010000068.1:4212-14040 GCA_046262275.1 Chthoniobacterales bacterium | reverse complement strand
AAATCGCTCCGCGCTCTCGCGCAGTCGCGCTTCGCTCTCCTGCAATTTGACGTGCGCCTGCTGCAGTTCGTTGGCGCGGCGGCGGTCATAAGCGCGCAGGGCAATCTCCGATTCCATGTGCTGCGCGCGGCTCTCGAGCATCTGCCAGGCTTCATCGGCTTTTCCTTCGCTGCTCTTCGCGCGGACGAAGAGCGTCACGTCTTCGACCCGATGAATGATAAAGATCAGCTCGCCGGTGTCGGAGAAAACGGGCGAGTTGATCGGGCTCCAAAAGCGCTCCTCGAATCCGCCGCCCTCACTCTCAGGCCGCTGGACGGGGTAGCGTTGCACCGCCATTACGTCAGCGTTGCCAGTCGCCTTCACTCGCTCGAGCGACGCGCGCAAATTGCGAACGCCATCCGCGGCCGGATCGTTCGGATCATCGGGAAAGACCTCGAACAACTTGCGGTCCATTATCGCAGTCCGTTCGGTCATCGTCGCGCGGAGGTACGCATCACTGACCGCGACGATCGAGAAATCGTCCGGCGTCAGGACAAGGTAGAGGCCCGGCGCGGATTCAAAGAGGGCACGGAACGGCATGGCAGCGTCTTTCGGCGAAGGCTGACCACCATCGCTGACGTCTAGAGGCCCGGTCTGGAGTTTCCCAGCCATCCTGAGTCAAGATAGCAGCCAATTTCGTGCGAGCCGTGCAATAACTTGCGCATGGCGAGGCCTTGGCTTTTCAGGTGATGTCCGGCTGCGATCAGTTACTTCCCACGGCGTTCAGTTGCAGCGCGTTGCACAGATGCGGCACGAGACGGTTCGTAAACTCGACCGAATCACCCGCGGACAAGTGCGACCACTCAGGGCACTCGAAGCTCGCCAGCTCGGGAAAGTCTTCGAAGTAGATGCCGGGAACGGCAGTTTGCTGGAGGCCATTGTGGCTTCGCCGCTCGATCAGATTGCATGAGCTGGAAGATTCTCCCCATACGCATCCTGACCGCGTTGGCCTTTGCGCTGAGCGCACACCATTCCTCGGCAGCTAATGATTTACCCGACATCCAAGCCGAGGTCGCGAAACGGCATGATGAGGCGGTGAAGCGGTTGGCAGATTGGATCAAGCAGGTGTCGATCGCGGCGGAGGATCGCGGGTTTCCCGAGGGCGCGGAGCACATGGCGCAGATGGCGCGCGAGGCCGGATTCCAGCGGGTGGAGATCGTGCAGACGAAAGGCAAGCCGGGCGTGTTTGCGACGCTCGATGCGGGCGCGGCCAAGACGGTGGGGCTCTACTTCATGTATGACGTGAAGCAGTTCGATCCGGCGGAGTGGAAGACGGGTCATCCGCTCAGCGCGGACATCATCGACAAGCCGGGCTTCGGGAAGGTGATGGTAGGACGCGCGGCGGTGAACCAGAAGGGGCCGCAGTCGGCGCTGCTCGCGGCGCTGCATGCGATCAAGGGCGCGGGCAGAAAGATGCCGGTCAACCTGGTGCTGGTGGCGGAGGGCGAGGAGGAGATTGGCTCGCCCAACATCGCCGATCTCGTGCTCAAGCCGGAGGTGAAAGCGGCGCTCGCAAAATGCGTGGGCGTTTTCATGCCGTCGACGATGCAGGGACCGGATGGCGTGGTGACGATCAATCTCGGGTCGAAAGGCGTGGTGGAGCTGGAGCTGGTGGCGAGCGGCGAGAAGTGGGGGCGCGGCCCGGCGAAGACGGTGCACTCGTCGCTCAAGGCGATGATCGACAGCCCGTCGTGGCATTTGATCAAGGCGCTCGACACGCTCGTGTCCGACGACGGCAACAACATCGCGATCGAGAATTATCCGAAGCCGCGGCCGCTCAGCGCGGACGAGAAGGAGATGATCGCGAAGGTCGCAAAGGTGCGCGACGAAGCGAAGATGAAGGAGCAATACAGCACGAAGCGGTGGATCGACGATCTGCCGTTGCAGCAGGCGATGGAGCGGCTCATGTCGCAGCCAACGGTGAACATCGAAGGGCTGGTGGCGGGCCACACCGGGCCGGGCGGGATGACGATCCTGCCCCATCGCGCCGCGGCGAAGCTCGACCTGCGGCTCGTGCCCGACATGAAGAAGGACGACGCGGTGGCGGCGCTAAAGGCGCACCTCGCGAAGCGCGGTTTCGGTGATATCGAGGTGAATGTTACGGGCGGCTATGATCCGACGAGCACGTCGAAAGATTCGCAGCTGATCCAGGCGCAAGTGGCGGTGCTAAAGCGCAACAGCATCGATCCGCTGCTTTGGCCGCGGAATGCGGGCTCGTATCCTGGTTACATCTTCACCGGCGAGCCGCTGAAGTTACCCGCCGGACATTTTGGCTTAGGGCACGGAAGCGGCGCCCATGCGCCCGATGAGTATTACCTCATCGAATCAACGAACCCGAAGATCCAGGGCTACGACGGCGCCGTGATGTCGTTCGTCGAGTATCTTTACGAGCTGGGGAAGTAGATTCGACAGGCAGGATGCCCGTCGGCCGAGTCAGGCTGGAAGCCTGACTTCCCGGGAAGGGACGGTGTGCGGCCCAAAGCGTCTGTCCCCTGGTTGCGTGCTACGAAATCCAATTGCAGCGCCCTTCGCAGACCCGGCACGAGGCGCCGGACAATGAATCGGCAGCTTCGGCAACTTCGGTAGCTCCGGTCAGCGATTGACGTGCGCGCGATTTGCCGGGACTTTGCCGCTACAGAAGGTGATGCAAAAATCAGTCGCTAGTACCGCTGCGGCGCTTGCCGTTTTCGCGTCGCTGGCGGCGTTTTCTCCTCAGGTCGCGCAGGCGGCTACGCTGATCGTCGATCGCTTCGACGACCCCAAGCCAGCCAATGCCAGCGCCTGCTCGCCTGCCGGTAACGACTGCTCGCTGCGCGGAGCCGTGATCAAGGCCAACAGGACGCCAGGCGCGGACACGATCCGGCTGCAGGGCGGCACCTACACGTTGACGCGAGCCGGCTCGGGCGGGGACGAGAACACTGCTTCCGTGGGCGACCTCGACCTGAAGCAGCCGGTGACGGTGATCGGCGTGAGCGGCACAATCATCGATGCCGCGGCGGTGAATGACAGGGCGTTCGAGGTCTCCGGCAGCGGTACTTTCACGTTAAAGAGGGTTGTAATCCGCGGAGGCCAGGCTCTGGAGTGGCAGGCCAACTACGTCGGCGGAGGAATCCTCACCTCCAATCCTGACGCCACGTTGATCCTCACGGGAGTCACGCTGCGAGGGAACGTCGCCGGGGATGGGGGAGGGCTCTTTTCCTATGGGCCCGTCATCATGACGGGCTGCGTGGTAACCGGAAACTCATCGAGTGGAATCGACGCGAGCAACACTATCACGATCACGAATAGCACGATCAGCGGGAACAAGTCGGCCGGCATCCACACGGACGGCCCGGGCCAGATCAGCCGCTCGACGATTGCGAATAACTCCGGCGCGGGCCTCAAAGCGAAATACGCCGAGTCGTGGACGATCGCCGAGTGCACGATCTCGGGCAACACTGGGGACGGAGTGCAGTGGTCGGACGACGAGGGGGATAGCCTGACCATCGTCAACAGCACGATCAGCGGCAACGGCGGGACGGGAGTGTGGGCACTGAGCGCGCCGGCGGTCAGCGTCGACAGCAGCACAATCGTCCGCAATGCTCGTGGATTGCGGGCCGGGCTCAGCGAAGGCGCGCCGTGTTCACTCAGCTACCGCAACAGCGTGATCGCGGATAACGGAGTCGACTGCTCGAGCACCGTCGGCGGCGTTCTTGTGTCCCAAAGTTTCAATCTGGGCAGCGACGGGACTTGCGCCGCGGAGGCGACGGACGCAACCGCGGCAGACCCGAAGCTGGGGCCGCTCGGGGCCCACGGCGGCCCGACAATGACGCACGCCCTCCTGCCCGGGAGCCCGGCGATCGACAGCGGCGCCGTCTGCCCCGCGACGGACCAGCGGGATGTGTCGCGACCGCGCGACGGCGACGGTAATGGCAGCGCCGCCTGCGATCGCGGGTCGTTCGAGCGCTAACGCGCGCGCCGAGGGAGCCAAGAGCTAATTCACCGGGGCTGCCAGTGGTGGGGCCGAGCTTCGCGCTCGGAATTCTACCTCGCCGCGACGGCGTTTAGCTGGAGCGCAGATCGCAGATGCGGCACGAGCCGTTTCGTGAACTCAACCGAGTCGCCAGCCGAAAGGTGCGACCATTCCGGGCATTCAAAGCTGGCCAACTCCGGGAAGTCTTCGAAGTAAATGCCGGGGACGGCGGTTTGCTGGAGGAGCGGGTCCCAGGTTTGCGCCCGCGGGGTGTTCTTGTCTTCCAATTCTTTCAACGGACCGCTGACCGGAAATCGGACGAACACGATCTTGCCGCCGCGCGCGCGGAGTTTATTAACCGCGGTTTTGGTGTCGCGATACCGCGCTGCGACCGCTTCGGTCATCCTGCTTGTAAACGCCTCGATCGGGACGTAACTTGGCGGCGGTGGCGGCGTAAACAATCGGGCCCACCGTCTCCGGACGCGCTCCTGCAACCGGCCGGGCCGGGCGCATTGCTCGACCATGCGTGCACGACGCTCGCGATCGATGGAACAGAAATACGGTGGGAGCCGCGGCGGGACCAGCGCGTAGGGTCGGTCGGGGATCGGCAAATCCTGGAGCAACGCCTCGAGCGTGAGGTCGTCCTGTTTCAGAAAGGCAAAGCTGAGCTCCAGAGGAACCGACAACTCGTGGCTCACGCGTTGCGCCCACGTTTGTCCATAAAAACGCTGCACCGCTTTCTCTGCGCGCTCGAACGGAGGACTGCCCGGCGGCGCGAAGTAGATTCGTGGCAAAATGCTGCAGATGATTGTGCCGTGGAAACTTGCGTCCTGCGCCAAATCTTCGAGCACCGGGAACGGACATGCGCCGGGCTGGGCGAGCTGCACCGGTCGTTTGCCGAGCCCGCGCTCGATCTCGTCAAGATCGACATCGAACCAGGCGCGCGAATCGCCGACGACCACGATCGATTCGGGTTGGACCCGGCAGCGCGCTTCCGCCCATAGATCGGTCGTGTTGTTCAGCGTCGGCGCGTAGCCGAACGAACGGCAGTAAACTTCCCACGCCGTCACCGCGACGAACACCGCCACGACGACGGTGACCGTGACCCCGCGCCACGGCTTGTCCGGGATTACCCGCTCAAAATTGGAAGTAGATGAATGCATTGCTGCTGCCCTGGGTGAGAATGATCGCGCATGCCATGAGGAGCCAGGTCGCGCCGATCGCCCACCGCGGGAGGCGCGCTGCGACGGCTTCAATGGAACTGTCGCGCATGCTCCAGTGCGCGATGAGCAATCCGGCCGTGACGACTGCGACCTGCAGGATTTCACGCGTGCTCAGAATGGCGTCCGGGCGGTTGTGCGTGCCGAACATTCCGGCGATGAGGCGGCTGGCGGTGGGAAAATCGGCTGCGCGGAAATAAACCCACGCGACCAGCACTGCGACGTAGGTGACGGCGCCGATGAGCAATTGCACGCCGAAGTTGTCGATCCAAGGCGGCGGTTTCACGAGAGCCTTGAGCAGCCGCTCGATCGCCAGATAACTGCCGTGCAGCAGTCCCCACGCGACGAAGGTCCAGGCCGCGCCGTGCCAGAGGCCGCCGATGAACATGACGATGATGAGGTTCACCATCGCGCGCGCGGCGCCGGAGCGGTTTCCGCCGAGCGGGATGTAGAGGTAATCGCGCAGGAAGGTGGAAAGCGAGATGTGCCAGCGGCGCCAAAAATCGGAGAACCCGATCGCCGCGTAGGGAAAACGGAAGTTGTCCTTCAGATGAAAGCCGAGACACAACGCCGCGCCGATTGCGCAGATTGAGTAACCGGCGAAATCGCAGAAGATTTGCCCGGCGAAAGCGATCACCCCTGTCCACGAATCGAGAGCGACGAGCGGGCCGCCGTAGCCGAAGACACGATCCGCTGAACCCGCGAGCAACGTGTCCGCGAGCACGACTTTTTCGAAGAGCCCGAGCGTCATCAGCAGTAAGCCCCAGAGGAAGCGGCCCTTTTGCGGTTTCGGCGGTACTGCGAGCTGCGGGAGAAAATCGCCCGCGCGCACGATCGGCCCCGCGACGAGCTGCGGGAAGAACGAGACCGCGAGCACGAAATCGCGGAGCGAGCGTGTCGGCTGCATCACGCCGCGGTAAACATCGAGCGTGTAGGAGAGCGAATGGAAGGTATAGAACGAGATCCCGATCGGCAGGAAGACATCGAGATGCGGCGGCTTGTACTGGATGCCGCCGCGCGCCAGCACCCAGGTGAAATTCTCGAGCAGAAAGTTCCCATATTTAAAAAACCCGAGCATGCTCAGGTTCACCGCCACGCTGATCCAGAGCCAGGTTTTGCGCTCAACCGGCGTTTTTACCTTGCCCATCTTGCGGCCGAGATAGAAATCGAGGGCGGTTGTACCGAACAAAAGTGCGGCGAACGGCGGATTCCACGCGCCGTAGAAAAGATAGCTGGCGACGACGAGCAGATTCTTCCGCGCGTTCCAATCGCGCATCGTCCAATACGCCGCCAGCACGGCGACAAAGAAAACGACGAAGGTGAGCGAATTGAAGAGCATCCGCGCGTCGGTTTAGGATATCTGCGGGTAAAACCTCAAGCAGATTTGAAGCGCGGAAACGTCGGCAGCTTCCGCGAGGAGACTGTTCCGCGAACGTGCCTCGCTCTAGCGCTTCGAGAACTGGAAGCGCTTACGCGCGCCCGGCTGGCCGGATTTCTTCCGTTCTTTCATCCGCGGATCGCGGCGCAGGAGACCTTCCGCCTTCAGCGTCCCGCGCAGATTTGCGTCCACTTGAAGCAAGGCGCGCGCAATCGCGAGCCGCGCGGCGCCCGCCTGGCCGGTGGCGCCGCCGCCAGTGGCGTTGATCGACAGATCATAGGAGTTGGTCAACTTCACCACTTCCAAAGGCTCAAGCACCGTGTTCTGGAGCGGAATCGTCGGAAAATAATCCTCGAAGCTCTTGCCGTTGATGTTGATCTTGCCGCTGCCGGCGGTCATCCGGATGCGCGCGACGGATGTTTTGCGGCGACCGGTGGCGATGAATTCCTCAGTGGCCATGATGCGTTAACTAGGCCAGCGCGACCGGGGCGGGCTGCTGAGCGGCGTGCGGATGCCGATCGCCCTTATAGACCTTGAGCTTACGGTAAACGGCGCGCCCAAGTCTGTTGTGGGGGATCATTCCGCGGATCGCGCGTTCCACTAACAGCTCCGGGTGCCGCGCGCGGCGGGCACGAACATTCTCGGTTTTGTGCCCTCCGACGAACCCGGAGAAGCTCATATAGCTCTTTTGCTCTTCCTTCTTGCCCGTGAGGCGCACCTTCTCGGCGTTAATCACGATCACGAAATCGCCGGTATCCACGTGCGGGGTATAGATCGGCTTCTCCTTTCCCCGGAGGAGATTGGCTGCCTTCACCGCGACCTGGCCCAGCACCTGGTTATTGGCGTCGATGATCCACCACTGACGCGGGACTTCACTGGCTTTGGCGGAAAAGGTCTTCGTCGGCATTTTGCTGAGAGGGCACGGAAAGTAGCTGGGGGGCGGGGAGTGTCAACTGCTGTTGGGAGGCGGGAACCTTTGGCTGCTGGGCGGAAGGGGCCTTGGAGCGGAGGTGGCACCGCACCTGCTTATAATTTCCATAATGCGCCCCTCAGCTCTCACATTCGCTCTCTGCACCTTTGCCTTCGCAGCCATAATCACTCCAGCGGCCGTCGCAGCCGATGCGGAGACCGCTTCCCCTGCAGCTATCGTACGGGAAATGAACCTCGCCCGGCAAAACCCCGCTCAATATGCCGCCTTTGTAGAAGAGCTGCGCACATGCTTCCAAGGTAATCTCCTCGTGCGTCCCGGCCGCATTGCGTTGCGCACGAAAGAAGGGCCGCGCGCTTTCGACGAAGCAATTCGCTTTCTCCGAAACGCGTCGCCGCAGCCGCCTCTGACGTTCTCGCCGGGGATGTCTCGCGCAGCAGCGGACCATTGCGCCGAGCAGGCCGGCGGCGGGATGAGCCACAAGGGGCGCGGCGGAAGCAATACTGGCGATCGCATCAACCGGTATGGGACTTGGAGCGGGACCTGGGGCGAAAATCTTTCCTGTGGCCGAGCGAGTGCGCGCGAAATTGTGATGGCGCTAATCATTGACGATGGACTCCGCTCTCGGAAGCATCGCACGAACATCTTCAGTTCGAGCTTTCGATATGCCGGGGCGGCGGTTGGCAGTCACGCCACCTACCGGACCATTTGCAGCATCGAATTTGCCGGCGGCTACACCGAGCGCGGACAAGCTGGTGAAGAGACGCTCGTCGCTCGGAACTTCTAGAGCATCTGCCGAAACAAGTTTCCGAATCGAAGCCGACTCAGTTTGCCCTCACCCCTCTCCCACCGGGAGAGGGAGTTCCTTCTCCCGCGGGGAGAAGGTTAGGATGAGGGTCTCCCTCGTTTAGCCATTTATCCGGAAATCATTTTCGGCAGTCGCTCTAGTCCGCTCGCGGACGGGAGTTGCTGTTGTAGCGACGGCGCTCTGTCGCCGTAGATGCGCGTTGCGCCGGGACCCGGCGAGGCGGTTACAGCTTGCGTGGGAAATGGCGGCTGGCCATTTGAAATCGGTAGCCGTAATTTCGCCGCCTCTTATGGCCAACGAATCCGCCGCCGCACCCCGAAACGCCATTACGCCGCGCCGGGAGGAAGATTTTCCGGAGTGGTATCAGCAGGTGATCCGCGCGGCGGAACTCGCCGAGCCGTCTGACGTGCGCGGCTGTATGGTGATTCGCCCGTGGGGCTACGGCATCTGGGAAAACATACAGCGTCAGCTCGATGCCATGTTCAAAGCAACCGGCCATCGCAACGCATATTTCCCGCTCTTCATTCCGCTGAGTTATTTTGAGAAAGAAGCCGCGCACGTGGAAGGCTTCGCAAAGGAATGTGCGGTCGTCACCCACACCCGACTCGAGGTGGATGCGGAAGGGAAAATGGTGCCCGCCAGTCCCCTGACGGAGCCGCTAGTCGTTAGGCCAACGTCCGAGACGATCATTGGCGCAACCTACGCGAAGTGGGTACAGAGCTATCGCGATTTGCCGATCCTGCTCAATCAATGGGCGAACGTAGTCCGGTGGGAGATGCGGCCGCGGATCTTTTTGCGGACAACTGAGTTTCTTTGGCAGGAAGGCCACACTGTGCATGAGACGGAAAAAGAAGCGCGCGAGGAAACAAAGCGCATGCTGGACGTCTACGAAGAGTTTGCGCGAGATCATGTCGCCCTGCCTGTTTTTAGCGGCGAAAAATCCGAGAGCGAACGCTTCCCCGGCGCGGTGCAGACGCTTTGCATAGAAGCGATGGTGCAGGACCGCAAAGCGATCCAAGCCGGCACCTCACATTTTCTTGGGCAAAACTTCTCGCGCGCGAGCGGCATTCAATTCCAAACGCGTGACGGGAAACAGGAGTTTGGCTGGACTACGAGCTGGGGCATGACAACCCGCATGATCGGAACGCTCATCATGGGGCATGCCGATGACGACGGACTGGTGCTGCCTCCGCGGATCGCTCCGACTCACGTCGTCATTATCCCGATCGCTAGCAAGGAGGAGACGCGCGGAGCGGTGCTGGAGGCCGCCGATAAGCTCGCCGCGGAGCTGAGAGACATTTCCTACTTCGGCGCGCCGATCGAAGTGGAAGTGGATCGGCGAGATTTGGGCGGGGGCGTGAAAAGCTGGGAATGGATCAAAAAGGGTGTGCCGCTGCGGGTGGAACTGGGTCCGCGTGACCTGGAATCAGGCAACGTTGCGGTGAGCCGCCGCGATCAGCCGGTGAAGGCGAAGGAATCTCTGGCAGCCAGCGAGTTCGCGAA
>JBHENA010000068.1:0-4202 GCA_046262275.1 Chthoniobacterales bacterium | reverse complement strand
GCGCGTTCCGGAGCTCCTCGATTCGATTCAGGAGAACCTCTTCGAGCGTGCCAAAAAGTTCCGCGACGCGAACACTCGCGTCATCGATTCCAAGGACGAGTTCTACGATTTCTTTACACCAAAGAATCCGAGCAAACCGGAGATCCACGGCGGCTTTGCCCTGGCACATTGGAGCGGCGCCCGGGAAATCGAAGAGCAGATCAAGCAGGACCTGAAAGTCACGATTCGGTGCATCCCGCTCGAGAATTCCGCGGCCACGGCGGAACCTGGAAGGTGCATCTTCAGCGGCGCACCGAGCCGTCAGCGCGTCGTGTGGGCTAAGTCTTACTAGGCCGGCGGCGCCACCGCGGCTCAGTGGCAGGGTAGCGCTCGGGAGTTGTCGTGTTTGGCCAGATTCACGAGCAGACCGAATCTCGCGGTGAATTTACGCAAGAGGCGTTCTCGGTTGCGCTGCCGCAGGAGTCGGAGCGTGGCACGCTCATTGATATACCCAGCCACGAACGGCATCTGTCCAACTGTGATTACAGGCTTTCGCTCAATGATACTCATAGCAGGTAGTTTAGGTGCTCTAAAACGAGCAGCCTTCGTGCCCAGCAGAGCGGTGAGAACCGGCCCGGCAGCGGGTTGACGCCTGTGGATGCGCCTGTTTATTGCTTCGCGTGGCCGCCGAACTTAAACTCTACAGCCGCGAATGGTGCTCGTGGTGTATTGATGCGAAAGATTACCTGAGCGAGCGGGGTTACCAGTTTACTGAAATCGACGTCGGCCAGGACCGCGACGCCTACAAGGAAATGACGGAGCTGTCCGATCAAACCTACGTGCCGACCCTGGTGGCGGGGGACGAAGTGCTCGCGAATTTCGATACCGATCAGCTGGAAAAGTTCCTCCGCGAGCACGGAATCAAGCCTTAATGCTGTTTGGCCTTTTTCTTACGCTTGGCGTTGCTGTCCTCAGCCTCGCCCTGCGCACCTACCAGACTTCCTTTGCGCAAAAGGCGGGCGCGCTGGGGATACTGGTCTCCACTTTCCTTTTTGTCTATTTCCTGACCAGTAGCTGGATCCTCGGCTTCGCCGGAGCGGTCGCGTGGCTTTTTCTCCCGTGGCTCGAAATCCTCACGCGCATCCGTGCTCTTCGCTTGCCGAAAGAAAAAGCCCTGCGGCCGAAAACTCCCCCGTCGGCAGAGATTTTTCCAAGCCTGAGCGAGATCACGCGCGAGATCGAGAACGAAGGTTTCGTCCACGTGAACGACGCGGGATGGGACTGGGAGGATTACAAGCAGTTCTTTCGGCTTTTCTACCGGGAAGAAGATCGCGCCCAGGCGACGATCTGCCTGAACGAGCAGAACGATCTCTCATTTTATTACCTGCGCATCTCCTCGCGCGCGAAGGACGGCACCATCTGGACGACGTGGAATTATCCGCTCTCCTACGGTTTGAAGCTGACACCGCAGTTTCGCATTAACCGTCAGCGGCCGGACCAATCGTTCTGGCAGCTTTACCAGAGCCACAAGGAATACCTGCGCCTCAACCAGGTGGAGACGAGCGTGATCGATCCCATGGACGAGGAGCGCATCCAGACCGAAATTGAAAACGACTTGCGCCAGCAGATCGCCCATAACCTGGAGAAGGGGGTGCTGAAACCGGCCAGTGAAGGGGAAGTGAAATACTCCTGGCGCGGGATGGTTTACCTCTGGTGCCAGTTCCTGCTCGATCTAGTGCGGTTGTAACGCTTCCTCTTCCTCTTGGTTTTCTCTCTTCTCTAGAACGAAGATTTAGAGGAAGAGGTAGAGGAAGATTCGGGAGGAAGATTCCCTAGATCTTCATCACTTCGGCCTCTTTGCGCTCGAAGTGGTCGTCTACGGATTTGACGAAACGATCGGTGAGCTTCTGCACGTCACCTTCCAGGTCTCGCAGACCGTCCTCGGTCAATTCGCCGGACTTCTGCAGCTTCTTTGCTTCGTCGATCGCGGTGCGGCGATTTGTCCGCACGCGCACCCGCGCCTCTTCGGCCATTTGTTTCAATGATTTCACCAGGTCCTTACGCCGCTCTTCGGAAAGTTCCGGGATGGGCAGGCGAATCAGCTTTCCATCCACCAGGGGAGTGATTCCGATCTTGGATTCCTTGAGTGCCTTCTCAATATCTCGCACCGTGGAACCATCGAATGGCTGCACCACCAGAAGCCGCGGCTCCGGGGTGGTGATCAATGCCAGCTGCTTCAGCTTCATCGAGGAGCCGTATGCTTCCACGTCCACATTTTCGACCAGCGCCGGCGACGCCTTGCCGGTGCGGACGGCGGAGAATTCGTGGATCATATAATCCACGCTTTTCTCCATCGCCTCTTCGGCGTTGAACAAAATCTCCTCGACGTTCATCCGCAGATTCTCAATCAGCAAGCAGAACTCAGCAACTCTCCGGCGAAAACTCGCGAGCACGCGAAGCACTTCGCGTTATCAATCGCTTCGCTCCCCGACTGTCGTTCCGACCATCTTTCCCATCACGACGTCAATGAAATTACTCGGCTTGTTCATGTCGAAAACGATGATCGGAATCTTGTTGTCCATGCAGAGGCTGAAGGCGGTTGAATCCATCACCTGCAGCCGCTTCGTGAGCGCCTCGTTGTAGCTGATCCGATCGAAGCGCTTTGCCTTGGGATTGTTACTCGGGTCGGAATCGTAAATGCCGTCCACCTTTGTCGCTTTCAGGATGAGATCCGCGCGGATCTCGCTGGCGCGTAGCGCGGCCGTGGTATCGGTAGAGAAATATGGGTTTCCGGTGCCCGCGACGAAAATCACGACGCGGCCCAGCTCGAGGTGCCGGATAGCGCGCCCGAGGATGAACGGCTCGGCTACGTTCTGCATCTCGATCGCGGTTTGGACACGCGTTTCAACGCCGATTTCGTCGAGCACGCTCTTCAGAGCCAGGCCGTTGATCACCGTGGCGAGCATTCCCATGTAATCCGCCGTCGTCCGGTCCATTCCTTTGTTGGCGGCGGAGAGTCCCCGCCAGATGTTGCCGCCGCCGATCACGACTGACGTCTGCACGCCCAAGTCCCGCACTTCTTTGATCCGATGCGCGATCTCGCGAACGATCTGCGGCGAAATGTTTTCGCGCGCGCCCGGCTCGCGCAGCGCTTCACCGCTCAGCTTGATGACGATGCGCTTGTAAACGGGTGCGGCGGTTTGGCTTTGCATCGCCGGAAAGATGAATCAGAACGGCCCGGGATTGGGAAGGAAATAGCACGCTTGCCGTTTTCGCGGCTCAGACCGCTCGATCCCATTACGGCGATGATGAAACAGTGGCCTGCGCGATCCAGAGCTGTCCGCGCACGAATTCAGGAGCGGACATGCGTTTTTTTCCCTCCAGTTGCACTTCTTGCAGCAGTAATGCGCCGCCGCGTGCGCCAATCATCAGGCCGTCTGCCGGCGATGTGATCACTTCCCCAGGCGCTAGGGGCTGGCCGTGGGCAATTGCGGCGCTGAAAATTTTCACTTTCCGCGCGTGCCCGGCTTTATCCTTCAGGATTGTGTAAGCCCCGGGCCAGGGGTTAAAGGCGCGCACCTTCCGCTCAATTGCTTCGGGCGCTTCCGACCAGTCGATGAGTCCATGCTCACGCTCGAGCTTGGGCGCGTAGGTCGCGGCCGCGGAATCTTGCGGTAGGCGCGGAGCGGTGCCGGCTTGCAATTGCCGCATAGCTTCCGCGAGCGCCGCGGGCGCGATTTCGCTCAGCCGGTCGTGGAGCGAACCTCCCGTCTCGTCGTGGCGAAGGGGGAGACGCGCCTGCAACAGGATGTCGCCCGTGTCGAGTCCTTCATCCATGTACATGACGGTGATTCCGCTTTCGGTATCACCCGCAACGATAGCCGCCTGAACCGGCGCCGCGCCGCGATGTCGTGGGAGAAGCGAAGCGTGAAGGTTAAGGCAAGCGAGACGCGGTATTTCCAGGATAACACGAGGCAAAATCTGGCCATATGCCATTACAACGACGACATCGGGGTGATGCGTCCTGATCATAGCGACCGCCTCATCGCGCTTAATGCGCGCCGGCTGCAGCACCGGGATGGAAGTATTCGCGAGCGCGGCTTTGACAGGCGGCGGTTGGATGCGCTGATCGCGCCCCACCGGCTTGTCCGGCTGGGTGACGACGGCGGCAAGCTCATGCTCTTTCGACCCGCAAAGGAACCTCAGGACCGGCACGCCGATCT
>JBHENA010000067.1:0-14141 GCA_046262275.1 Chthoniobacterales bacterium | reverse complement strand
CACCGGCTCGGTGTAGATCTTCTGAAGCAGGCCGGTCACTTCCGACTTGTCGGCATCAACAATCTTCTGCAAGACCTCCTGCGGGTTTTTGTAGCGTGTCTGCACTCCCTCCAGATTAAGAACCGCGAGGCCGCCCAGCTTGCTCATGGCGGCGGCGAAATTCACATCCACCACACCGTCCATCGCGCTCGCGAGAATCGGGATTTTGAATTCCAGCGCTTCCGCGTCGTGCCGGCCGAGCCGCCAGGTGGTGTCGACCTCGTTTGGGTTCACCGTCACGTGGCCGGGCACGAGCGCGATTTCGTCAAATCCGTAGGTGACGCGCGCTTTACGGTCCAGAGGAGGGCATTTGCGAGTTGCGATCCGCGATTTGCGATTTCCGGAAAGCGGCAGAGGAGAATGTGCCGGCGAGCCTGCTCGTCGAGTGCCGCGTCGCCCGAAGAGTTTTGCACGAAGCAATGGCGCACCTCGCCTTTCGCGCCGATCGCGACGCGAAACTCGGCGGTTTGTGGTGGCTCGCGGTTCGGGGAGGTGAATTGCAAAGGCGGGATCACTGCCTCGCCAAGCGGTGCCGCGTCGGGCGAAAAGGTCAGGCGGCTCGGCGTGGTGGCAGCTCCGGCTGGTGTAGGAGCGCGTGGCAGGAAAACCGGAGCCGGTGGACGTGCGCTCGGGACGCGGAGATCAGGTTGATAGGGCGGCGCTTCTTTCAACGCCGGCTGCCGCACTCGGTATGACGGGACGTGATTCGCTCTGGGCGGAACGAAGGAGGCGGTGTCTGGCGGGGGTTGAGTAGTCGAGGAGAGGGCGGGATCTTCCGCTTCGATCCATCGCAACAAGAGGCGGCCATCTTCGGAGTCGGGCGTGATCAGGTGGACCCGCGCGGGCGGCGGCAGAAGAGCGACCGTAGGCGGATAGATTATTTGAAAGAGATAGAAGCAGAGCGCGTGCAGTCCGGCCGAGGCCGCGATGAAGCCGAGGATCGAGAGCTTCCGCCCACGCGGTGGATCCCAGTCGAAAACCGGTGCGAACTCCCTCCCCGGAACGCCTGGCAGCGTCATTTCGGCGGTGCGGTGGCAAGCGAGACGGAGGTGATTCCGCGTTCCAACGCGGCGTTTGTCACGGCCACCACCGTCTCGTAAGGCGTGCGTCGATCTGCTTTGATTATCACCGGGCGGCCTTCGTTTTTCGCCGCATCGAGCAGCTTGCCCAGTTGTTCCAGTGCCACCTTCTGGTCGCGGAAGTAAACCGCCGGCGTCGCGCCACCGGTGATGCTGATGATCTGCGGGTTTACCTCTGGTCCGAGGGTGAAACGCGAGACCGGCAGTGAAACAGAGATACCGGGTTGCAGAATAAAATTCGAGCTGAGGAGCAGGAAGAAAATGAGGAGGAAGACGACATCGATCATCGCCACCACGCCGAGCCAGCCAAAGTGATAATCACTCGTGCGGGCGAGCTTCATCAGAAGTGATTAGTGCCGAGTGACAAGTGACCAGCGGAGGCGACTTTCAGAGGAAGCGGCTGTAGCGACGCCGCTGTGTCGGCGTAAGAGCCGTCGCGTGCAATCGAAGCGTCCTTACGGCGACACAGCGCCGTCGCTACAACGCAAGCGTTTATCATAGCTAAGGCAATGCCGCGATCCTCTTTCTCGTCACTCGTCACTGGTCACTCATCACTCGCGCAGCTGGCTGCGCGAAAGTAATGATATCGCTCGGGCGTCCCGTGTCGGTGAGCATGTGCACGACTTCGATGCCGGCCCGCTCCATCTCGTGCATCAAGGTATTCACTCGGGAAGAGAGATAGCTGTAGGCGACGAAGGTAGGCGTGGCGACCACTAGTCCGGCGGCGGTCGAGAGCAGGCTTTTGTAAACGCCCGCGGAAAGTTCCGTTACCGTCGCGTATCCGCCGTTGGATGAAATCATTCCGAAGGCGTCAATCATGCCAGCGACCGTGCCGAGCAGACCGAGGAGCGGAGTGAGAAAGGCGATAGTCGCTAGGACGCCGAGGAATCGCTCCAGCTTGGGGACTTCCAGTTGCCCGGCTTCCTGCACGATCTCTCGCAGTTCTGAGCGCGGGGAATCGTGGCGAATGATGGCGGCATGGATAACACGCGCGACTGGCCCGGGCGTGCCTGCGGATTCGTGCAGAGCTTCGGCGAAATTCCGGCGCGCGATCAGATTGGCGAGTCCTTGCAGAAATTCCCCGACGTGAATCGAGGCGCGGTGAAAATAGAGAAGCCGTTCCGCAAGCACGGCGATGGAAATGATGCTGCAGACCAGGATCGGCCACATCAGCAGGCCGCCTTTTTGGAGGTAATCGATCATTCGGGTTCTTTTTAGCCGCCTTTAGAGGTTGTAGCAAGCCGCGGCTCTCTCTGCGGGGCAGGTGAGATGCGCCGAGTCCAGCGCGGCGGGAGGGCTGAGGGAGGCGGAAAGAAAGGCAGCAAAGAAGCCATAAATTTCATTGACCGGTGGCACGGAAGGTGGTTAGAAGTGGGGGGAAGTGGATTAAAATGGATAGACCGTCCACTGGCGTATGCAACACGATTCGCGACCCCAGCCTTTTTACGCCGGCGAGTTTCGCCATTCCCTGGACGAGAAAAAGCGAATCACCATCCCAGCCCGCTGGCGCCGCGGCGATAGCGAGGATTTCATCATCCTGCCCGAACCGCAGCAGCAATATCTCCTCGTCATGTCACAGGAGGAATTCGCTCGCATGAGTGCCGCCGTCGAATCCGACCCGGCAGTTGCTCCGCGGGAACGCCGAGTCTTTTCCCGGCAACTGCACGCCCGCGCCCAGCACGGCTCCTCGGACAAACAGGGCCGCCTCGTGCTCCCGGACGATGTCTGCAAACAGCTGGATCTAAAGGGTGAGGTCGCATTGGTGGGCGGGCGGGGCCGTTTTGAAATTTGGAACCTGCAGAAGTGGAAACGCTCCCAGCAAGAGGAGACTGCCACCTACCAGCACATTGCTAACGTGGTCGGTCTCTAAGGAAATCTGAAATCATGAACGCGTTGTTATTCGAGCGTCCGGTGTGGTTCGCGACCGGTCCGCTGGTCATCGAAGAGGAGGCGCAGGAAATGGAAGATCTCACCTATCATCGTCCGGTGCTCGCGACCCAGGCGGTCGAACTGCTGGCGCCGCGGCCGGGTGCGCTGGTGGTCGATGGCACCTGCGGCGGCGGCGGGCATACGGAGGCGATTTTGCGAACCGGCGCGGACGTTGTCGCTTTAGATCGGGACCCCGATGCGATCGCTTACGCCGAGTCGCGCCTCGCGCAATTCGGCGGCCGGGTCACATTGCGGCAGGCCAACTTCCGCGACGTGGAGCGAGTGCTCGACGAGCTCGGGATCGTCGCCATTGGCGGTGCGCTCCTCGACCTGGGAGTTTCCTCGCGACAGCTCGAAAACGCAGAGCGCGGGTTCAGCATCATGCGCAATGGCCCGCTCAACATGCGGATGGATCCGCGTGCCGAGCTGACCGCCGCAGGCGTGGTCAATAGCTACAGTGAAGAAGAGCTGACCCGGCTCTTTCGCGAGTTGGGAGAAGAGCCGGCCGCGCGGCGAATCGCCAGTCAACTGGTGAAACAACGCAAAAGCGAGCCGTTCCGCGAAACTGTTCAGCTCGCGCGCGCGATCGAGAAGATTGTCTGGCGGCATGGCCGGCGGCATCCCGCTACGCAAGTATTTCAGGCGTTGCGCATGGAAGTGAACGATGAGCTCGGCGCCCTGGAAGCTGGAGTGCGCGCGCTCACCTCCCGCCTCGAGCGCGGTGCGCGGCTCGCCATTATCACCTTCCACTCTCTGGAAGACCGGATCGTGAAAAACTTCTTCCGCGATCACAGCCGCGAGTGGCTCGATCGGCCGGAGTGGCCGGAGCCGCGGAAAAATCCCGATTTCGAGCTCGCGCTCGTAACTCCCAAGCCAATCGAACCGGACGCCGAGGAACAACGCACCAATCCACGGTCGCGCAGCGCCAAACTCCGCGTCGCCGAAAAACGCTAATGCCACGTCCACGCCGCAAACAATTCAACGTCATCAACGCCGCCTCGCTCGCGCGTTGGATCGTCATCACCGGATTCGTGGCGCTGACCGGACTGATCTACGTCTATCTCACGGTGCAGCTTTATCACCTCGGAGAGCGCAAGAAGGAGCTGGAAAAGGAGCTAACCAATCTCCGGGTCGAAAATGACGTCGCCAGCGCGCAGATCGCCGCGCTCACTTCCCGTTCCGCGCTCCAGCGGCGTTTGAAGGAGGGTTATCTGAAGATGATCCCAATCGCGGAGTCGAGCATTGTGCGTGTCAGCGTCCCAATCGGCCCGCCGGCGGAAGACGCCATCCAACCGGTCGTTAATCAGCGTGCCGGCAGATGAAGTGGAACAGCCGAACCCGCTGCGCGCTGATTTGCATCGCTTTCATAGCGTTGTTCAGCGCGTTCTCGTTTCGGCTCGTTTATCTGCAGATCCTGAAGCACGACGAGTTCTCGCAGCTCGCGGCTGAAAAACACGGCTACAAGCAAACCATCTTCGCAGAGCGCGGCGCGATTCTCGACGCCAACAACGAAGTGCTGGCGCACAACGTGCCCGGTGAAATCGTCGTCGCGGACGGCACGCTCATAAACGATCTCGAGGCGTTGGTGCCGTTGCTGGCCTCAACGTTGAAGCTCTCCGCGGTTGAGCTAACGGAGAAGCTGAAGAGCGATCGGCGTTACGTCATCTTGAAACGCGAAGTCTCGCCTGCGGTGGCGAACACGCTGCGCGAGAAAATCCGCGCGCAAAATCTCAAAGGCATTCATTTCGAACGCGATTCCACGCGCGTCTATCCGAATGGTTCGATGCTCTGCCACGTAATCGGCTTCACCGACTTTGATCATCAAGGCATCCAGGGCGTGGAAGCGTCGATGGAGCAGTATCTGCATGGGCAGGATGGATACCGCTTTATCGAACGCAACCGCGCGGGGCAGGAAGTGGTGCCCTACCGCGGCCAGGAACGCGCGCCGCGCGACGGCTACCGTGTGCATCTGACGGTCGATCTCAATCTGCAGAACATCGTAGAGAACGAGATCGACGCCGCGATGCGCGAGTACACGCCGCAGAAAGCGATCATCATCCTGATGCGGCCGGAGACAGGCGAGATCCTGGCGATGGCAAATCGGCCTCACTACGACCTGAACCAGAAGGAAGACGCAAGGCCCGAGGAGATGAAAAACCGCGCCATCATCGACATGATGGAGCCCGGCTCCACGTTCAAGATCGTGACCGCGGCCGCGGCTTTGAATGAAAGGAAGGTGCGCCCCGACACCACACTCTTTTGCGAGAACGGTGTCTGGAACTATGGCGGCCGGCCGCTGCACGATCACCACGGTTACGGCGCGATGAGCGTGCAGGACATCCTGATCAAATCGAGCAACATCGGCGCGGCCAAGCTCGCACTCTCCATCGGCGAGCAGAAGTTTTACGAATACATTCGCCGTTTCGGTTTTGGTGAGCGCACCGGAATTGAATTGCCCGGGGAAATTCCGGGTGTGATCCGCTCTCCGCAGTCCTGGAGCAAAATTTCGATCACGCGCATTCCGATGGGACACGAGGTTGGCGTCACGCCTCTGCAGATGACGATGGCGATGGCCGCGATCGCGAATGGCGGGAAGCTGGTCACGCCGCGCATTGTGAAGGCGATCACGAAGCCGGATGGAGAAACCGTCAGCACATTTTCGCCTACCGTTCTGCGCCAGGTGATATCGCCGAAGACCGCGCAGGAGGTTGGAAATGCGCTGCGCGGGGTGGTGAGCGATCGCGGCACAGCAGCGGGCGCGGCGGTCGCGGGCTTCACCATCTGCGGCAAGACCGGCACGGCGCAAAAGGTGGATCCGAAGGGTGGTTACGAGCACGGCAAGTACGTGGTTTCGTTTTCCGGTTACATGCCGGCGGAACGGCCGGAATTCGTTGCTCTCGTGGTGCTGGATGACGCGCACACGAAGAACCCGGCATTGAACTACGGCGGCACAGTCGCCGCGCCAATCTTCTCGCGCATCGCTGAGAAAGCGGCGCGCTATCTCGATCTTGAGCCGCATGAGGAAATCAGCAGGGCCGTGGCGGCGGGACAGGTCGCCTTAACCAGTCCGGCACGCCGTTGACTCGGAATGCTTTCGCGAGTTGACGCACCGCGCCCGCTTGCCTGCACCTCATGCAGCTCAAAACTCTCCTCGCCGGGATGGCGACTCGCGCGATCCTCGGCCCGGTTGATCGCGTGGTGGAAAACCTCGCGTATGACTCGCGGCGCGTGCAGAAGAACACCCTCTTTGTCGCGCTTCGTGGCGAAAAAGCGGATGGCCACCAGTTCATCAACCAGGCCGTGGAAAGGGGAGCCTCGGTGATTGTAAGCGAGCGCGAGGAGCGCAACGCCCGCGCCACCTGCGTGCAGGTCGAGAATAGTCGAAGCGCTCTCGCCGACCTGGCTGCCGCCTTCTATCAGCGCCCGGCGCGGCGACTCAAGCTCGCGGCCGTGACGGGTACGAACGGCAAAACCACCACGACTTTTCTGATCAAGCATATCTGTGAAAGAGCCGGCTTGCGCTGCGGTCTGATCGGCACCGTGCGCTACGAGATCGGCGAACGCCTCCTGCCGGCTGTTCGCACCACCCCCGAGTCGCTCGAGCTGCAGGAGTTACTCGCCCAGATCGCAAACGCCGGTTGCAAAGCGGCGGCGTTGGAAGTCTCCTCGCACGCTCTCGCACAGGAGAGAACGCGCGGCATCGAGTGGAATGTCGCGGTCTTTACCAATCTGACACAGGACCATCTGGATTTTCACGGCACGATGGAGCGCTATTTCGAGTCGAAGCTAAAACTGTTCACCGCACTTGCTCAGCAGCAGACAAAAACCAAACCCGTCGCGGTCGTGAATCTGGACGATCCCTTCGGTCAGCAGCTGATTGCCCGGATGGGGAAAGGTCCTCCTGTTGTCACCTACGGGATGAGTGTGAAAGCAGATTTTCGGGCGTCGAATTATCATCCGGAATTTGGCGGCACTTCCTATCAGCTCGATGCGCGGGGCAAAAGCTATCTCGTTCGCCTTCCGCTGATCGGCCGGTTCAACGTCGCCAATTCACTCGCCGCGCTGGCGGCGGCAAATGCCCTCGGCCTCGGTTTGCGCGAGGCTATTTTGGCGCTGGCAAAATCGCCGCAGGTGCCCGGCCGCCTCGAAGCCGTTCCCGCCAGACGGAAGTTTCAGGTTTTTGTCGATTACGCCCACACTCCTGATGCCCTGCTCAACGTTTTGAAAACGCTGCGCGAACTTTCCCCGGCCCGGTTGATCGCAGTCTTCGGCTGCGGCGGCGATCGCGATCGGCAGAAGCGTCCACTGATGGGACAAGTGGCTGATCAGAACGCGGACTTCAGCATCATCACCTCGGATAACCCGCGCAAGGAAGAGCCCGACGCAATCATCGCCGAAGTCGAGAAAGGGTTCCGCTCGAGGCGGTATGAAAAGATCACTGAACGCGCTGCGGCGATTGCTCGCGCGATCACGCTGGCCCAGGCCCGCGACATTGTGCTCATTGCCGGCAAAGGTCACGAAAGTTATCAGGAGTTCGCGGACCACACGGTGCCCTTCGACGATCTCCAGGTGGCGAAACGCGCGCTGGAAAATAACCCGGTGGAGTTCTGATGAGCGGCGTTCCCCAGAATTCTCTCTGCCGCGGGTAACGATGGACGCGCGCTCACTCTCGCAGCTTGTCCAGTACGCTAAGGGCAACCTCATGTCCGGGAATCCCGATCGGACGCTTACGCACATCAGCACAGACTCGCGCACAATCCAGGCCGGCGACTTGTTCGTTCCCATTCGTGGTGAAAATTTCGATGGCCATCGTTTTGTCGAACAAGCCGCGCAGAAAGGCGCAGCCGGCGCACTGGTAGAAGAAAGCTGGAATGGAGATGTGCCGCCGACCTTCGCGCTCATCCGTGTTGCCGACACACTTGTGGCTTACCAGCAAATCGCAGCCAGTTATCGACGCTCGCTTCCGCTCAAGGTCATTGCCATCACCGGCAGCAATGGGAAAACGAGCACGAAAGATTTCGTCGCGGCTGCACTTAGCCGGCGCTTCCGGGTCACAAAAACCGAGGGAAACTTCAACAATCACGTCGGCCTGCCGCAGACGATGCTGAACGCGTCGGCGCAGGATGAGATCGCCGTCTGGGAGCTGGGCATGAACCATCCGGGCGAGATCGCGGCCCTCGCCGGCCTGGCTCTTCCCGATGTGGGCATTATCACCAACATCGGTGTCGCGCACATCGAGTTCATGGGATCACGCGAAGCCATCGCACAAGAAAAAGGCGCGCTTGCCGAAGCCGTGAAGGCAGACGGAACCATGATCCTGAACGCGGACGATGCCTTTAGCGCGTCAATCGCGCGCCGCACCCGCGCGAAAACCATCTTCGCCGGCATCGGCAGCGGAACGGTTCGGGCGGACGACATCCGGCAGAGTGCGAGCGGCTCGGAGTTTACCATCCTGGAAGGGGCGCATCGGTGCCGGGCGCAGTTGCCAGTCGCCGGTTTGCACATGGTGCAGAACGCGGTTCTCGCCGTCGCGGCTGGGCGGGCCTTCGGTCTTTCGATCGAGGAGTGCGCGGCCGGGCTCGCGTCTGCGCCGCTCACAAAAGCGCGTCTCCAACTACGCGAGATCCGCGGCGTGCAGTTCCTCGACGACAGCTACAACGCGAATCCCGAATCGATGAAAGCCGCGCTGCGCACACTGGTCGAGCTCGACGCGGAGGGCCAGCGCATCGCGGTCCTCGGTCAGATGAACGAGCTAGGAGTCGAGGCGGAACGCGGCCACGCGGAAGTGGGCGAGACAGCGGCGTCGTTGCGCATTGATTACCTGATCACAGTCGGAGAACAAGGCGCTGCGATCTCACGCGCAGCTGCGCGTGCCGGGCTGGAAAAAACAACGAACGTCGCCGCCCCCGCAGAAGCGGCTGACGTGCTGTCGGATCTCACCAGCGCAGGGGATCTCGTTCTGGTAAAGGGAAGCCGTTCCGCGCGGATGGAGCGAGTGCTGGAAGCATTCAGCCAGCAGGAATCAGCGATCAGCAATTCCCGATGATGTACTACCTCCATGTCTGGAGCGAACAGGTCGCGGGCCTGAACGTCTTCACTTATGTAACGTTTCGCTCCGTCGCCGCGGCGATCACTGCTTTCGCGATCTCGCTCCTCTGCGGGAATTTCGTGATCCGCAAATTGATCTCGCTCAAGATCGGGCAGCCGATCCGCACTGCCGCGGAAGTGCATCGCCTGGCGGAATTACACGGCGGCAAGGCAGGCGTGCCCACCATGGGTGGAGTGCTGATCATCGGCGCGGTCTTCCTTGCCACGGTTATGTGGGCGCGCTCCGACAACCGCTTCGTCTGGCTCTCGCTCTTTGCTATGGCGGTCCTCGGCGCGCTCGGTTTCGCGGATGATTACCTGAAAGTGACGAAGAAGAAATCAGAGGGAATCAGCGGCCGCCTCAAGCTCCTCGTCCAACTCGGCGTCGCCGGGGTCGTGACCGCGGTCTTCCTGACGAGCCCGCTCCTCGAAGTCCAGGCCCGCTCGCTTTACCTGCCGTTCTTCAAAGCGCCGGTGATCGCGAACATGGGGTTGTTTACCTTTGTCTTTTTCGCGATCGTAATTGCCGGAGCATCGAACGCCGTCAACCTGACCGACGGTCTCGATGGCCTCGCGACCGGCTGCACCATCACCGTGGCGTTTGCCTATGCGCTGCTCACATACGCCGGCGGCAATTTCAAGATCGCCGAGTATCTCCAGGTTCCGTTTTACACCTTCACCGGCGAGCTAACCGTGGTCTGCTCCGCGCTGGTCGGAGCCGGGCTCGGCTTCCTTTGGTTCAACTGCCATCCAGCCCATGTTTTCATGGGCGACACAGGCTCGCTCGCGATCGGGGGGCTGATCGGAGTAATTGCGATTTGCTGCAAACAGGAGCTCCTCCTGATGGTGGTGGGCGGCGTGTTCGTGATCGAAGCCGCCTCCGTCATTCTCCAGGTCCTGAGCTTCAAGCTCACCGGAAAGCGCATCTTCGCCATGTCGCCCATTCATCATCATTTCGAGCTGAGCGGCTGGAAGGAAAACACCGTGATCGTGCGTTTCTGGATTCTCTCCGCCGTCTTCGCCTTGCTCGGGCTGGCCACGCTGAAACTGAGGTAAAGCGGTATGCTTTCGCGAAGCGATAACATTGGCCGTGAAGATCACGAACCCGAAGGGTTCGCAGCGATTAGCCGGGGGTTGAGCGAAACGATACCCCCGGACTTGGGCGCAACAACACATCGACCCCGGAGGGGTCGAAGCGCTCTGCGACCCCTGCCGGGGTCGGATGTTATTGTCAATCGCAGTTCCGGGGGTATCGCTTCGCTTAACCCACGGCTAATCTCTGGCAAGCCTCCGGCTTGCTCGGGTGGCGTCGATAACAGCCACAATATCGACGCTCATAGGGAGCGCGTTGTCGGCAGCGGGTAAACCGATGCGATATACCGATCGGAAAGTCGCAGTGCTGGGGGCGGGCCTGAGCGGCACAGCGGCGGCGCACCTGCTCAAGGATGAAGGTGCGGCCGTTACTGTGCTGGATAGCGCCCCGGAGAAAACGATTCTCAAGACCACCATCGAAGGCATGCGGTCGCGCGGGATCGAAGTGATTTGCGGGCCAGGAGCGGAGCAACACTCGGCGCATTACGAACTGGTCGTGCTGAGTCCCGGCATCGATCCGGCTTCGCCGCTGGCAAAGAACTTCTCTTCCCGCGGGGTGGAGATGATCGGCGAGCTGGAGCTCGGCTGGCGCTCGTGCGGCTTGCCCGTGGTTGCAATCACCGGCACGAACGGCAAGACCACCACCACGGAGCTGCTCGCGCAGATGCTGAACGCCTGCGGACAGCGGACGATCGCCTGCGGGAACATCGGCAAGCCTCTTTCGGAAGTGGCGCGCGAAGGGCGCGACCTGGATGTGCTGACGGTGGAAGTGAGCTCGTTTCAGCTTGAAATGATTTCTACTTTCCGGCCAGCGATCAGTGTTTGGTTGAATTTTGCGCCGGACCATCTCGACCGCTACCGCTCGTTAGGGGATTACCATGCGGCCAAGCTCCGCATTTTTGAATACCAAACCGCGGACGATGTCGCGGTGGTCAACGCGGCGGAAGACCTCCCTCCGCTGAAAGCGCGCCGCGTTACGTTCAGTGCCTACACAGACCAGGCCGACTTCCGGCTCTCGGATGGCGCGATCGTTTATGAGAACGCGCCTGTGCTGCGCCTTTCCGAGACGAAGCTGCGCGGCTCTCACAACATCGAGAACCTGATGGCGACCCTCGCCGTGGGCCTCGCGCGCGGGCTTTCTTTTGCCGAAATGCTGCCGCCGCTCTGCAGCTACGATCCGCGGCCGCACCGCTGTGAATTCGTGCGCGGCATTGGCGGAGTCGATTACATCAACGATTCGAAAGCCACCAACCTGGCGGCGGTCGAGAGCGCGCTGAAATCGCAGAGCAAACCTGTTGTGCTCATTGCCGGCGGGAAAGACAAAGGCTTCAGCTTCAAAACGCTCCGCCCGCTGGTGGGCGAGAAAGTGCGCGCCACGATTTTGATCGGCGAGATGGCCGATCGGATTTGCCGCGATTGGGACGGCGCAGTGCCGTGCGAGATCGCGCACTCCATCGCGGAAGCGGTGGAACGCGCCCACGCTTTGGCGCAGCCCGGCGAAGTCGTCCTCTTCTCTCCGGGAACGTCTTCATTCGACATGTTCAAGAGCTACGCCGACCGCGGCGATCAATTTCGTGCCCTGGTGCACGCCTTACCGAAATCATCGTCATGAAACTACCGAGACTGCTCATTCCTAAGAAGAAGAGGCTTCGTGCCAGCACCGCCCGCCGCTCGATGGGGCGCGCGGAGGAAATGGACTACGAGGAAATGTCGGAGCCAAACATGAAACTCTCGCGCGCGCTCCTGATCGTGCTCGTGCTTCATGTGGTTGCTGTCGCCGGGATCATCGCTTTCAACGCGCTCAAGAGCCGGCAGGGCGCGTTCCCGCCCACGCCAGCGGCAAAGACGGAGCCGACGCAGTCAGCGACACCAGACGCCGCAGCGCTAGCATCCCCTCAGAATTCCACTGCGAAGACGAGCCCGTCTGCCACGCCAGAAGCAGCGCCCTTGAAGGCGCTCCCGGTCGCGCCGGAGGGGAACAACGTTTACGTGGTCGCGAAAGGCGACAACCCGGTCAAGATCGCGAAGAAGCTCAAGGTCTCAGAGAGCGAACTGCTCGCTCTGAACAAGATTGACGATCCGCGCAAGCTGCAGATCGGACAGAAGCTGCTCATCCCCCCGAAGAAGACCGCGTCATCAAAAGCAAAGAAGTCTAGCGAATGATGCCCGCGCTCCCCGTTCATCATTCCGTGTTCTCTGTTCGTCATTCCACGCTCCGTGCACCGTAAGAGCGCCTACATCCTTTTCCTCGCTGTGCTCGGCATGCTGGTGATCGGCATCGTCATGCTCTTCAGCACCAGCGCCTTCGCGAAGGACAGCCACGGCGACGTTTATTTTTTCGTAAAACGCCAGGCGATCTGGCTCGGAATTGGTCTCGTCGCCTGCACATTCGCCGCGGTCACGGATTATCATTTCTGGGCACGCACCTGGTGGATCTGGTTTGGGCTCGCGGCGGTCGCGCTCGTGCTGTGTTACGTGCCGCCTTTCGGCATGCGCATCAACGGCTCGCGTCGATGGGTGGGATTTGCCGGCTTCAGTTTCCAACCCTCGGAGCTTGCCAAAATTGCGGCCGTTTTCTTTCTCGCTGCCTGGTTCACGCGGCACGAGAAAACGAGCGGCCGACTCGTTCATGGGTTTGTTATTCCGCTCGCGCTTATCAGCATTCTGCTCGGTTTGATCCTGGCGGAAGTGGATCTCGGAACCACCGCGCTCGTTGGCGCGACGGCTTTTGTCATCATGTTCATCGCAGGGACGCACCCCGCGCTCCTCGGTGTGCTGGGTATGTGCGGAATTTCCGCGACGCTTTTTGTGGCGACAATGATGCCGGAGCGCCTGGACCGGCTGACCGCGTTCATGAATCCGGAGAAGTACAAGCAGGACGCTGGTCTGCAGCAGATGCAGGCGCTGATCGCCTGGGGCAGCGGGGGGATTGAAGGTCTCGGTCTCGGCAACGGCCGCCAAAAGATGCTTTACCTGCCGTACGCGCACACAGATTTCATCTTTCCCATGATCGGCGAAGAACTGGGGCTGCGGATGAGCCTGCTGGTCGTGTTTCTCTTCGTGGTCATCATCGTCTGCGGCACGATGATCGCGCTGCACGCGAAAGACCGATTCGGGTTGTTGCTCGGCTCCGGGATCGTCTCCCTCCTCGCCTTGCAAGCCGCGGTCAATATCGGCGTCACGACTTCGCTCCTGCCGAACAAAGGATTGCCATTGCCCTTCATTAGCTACGGCGGCTCAAATCTCGCCGCCTGCCTGTTTTGTGTCGGGTTGCTTCTCAGCATCTACCGACAGGGAGTTTTGGAACCGGTGAAGACAAAGCGTTCCACCATCCAGGTGCGGACCTGTCCGAGGATCTAAAGCGATGAATGCCGTAATCGCGTGCGGAGGAACGGGCGGGCACTTGTTTCCCGGGCTGGCTGTCGCGGAAGTTCTGCGCCAGCGGGGGCACGAGGTAATGCTCTTTATTTCCGAGAAGGAGATCGACAGTCTCGCAGTTTCAAATCGCTCGGAATTTCGCGTCGAAAAACTGCCGACCATCGGCCTGCCCTCGCCATTCTCGCCAACGATTGTCCGATTCACGCAGCGGTTTAGCGAGAGCCTCTCGCTTTGCCGGCGCCTTTATCGCGAGTTTCAACCGCACGTCGTGCTCGGGATGGGCGGGTTCACCTCGACGGCGCCGGTGCTCGCGGGAAGGCTGCGCCGGATCCCGACTTTTATCCACGAATCGAACGCCATCCCCGGTAAAGCCAACCGGCTGACCGCGCGGATGGTGCGGGCGGTTCTGCTTGGCTTTGCGGATTGCGCGAAGTTTTTCCCGAAGGTGCGAACCGAGGTTACAGGCACGCCGATCCGAGCGGACCTGCGGCGCATCGATCGCAACACCGCGCGGTGCAAACTCGGGCTGCGCGAGGA
>JBHENA010000066.1:0-14364 GCA_046262275.1 Chthoniobacterales bacterium | reverse complement strand
GTCTCCATCAGGCGCGCCACGCCCGCGGCCGCTAAAAGTCCCAGCACAAGACCGAATGCGGTGAGACGCGCGCCCTGGCCCATGACGAGACGAAGAACATCGCGCACCTGCGCGCCGAGCGCGTAGCGAATGCCAAACTCGCGCGTACGCTGCGCGACGCTGTAAGCGATGAGCCCGTAGAGCCCGATGGCGGCGAGCAGCAGCGCGAGCAGCGCAAACATACTGAACAACGTCAGATAAAGCTGCGGTTGGGTGAGGGTCTGTTTCACCAGCGTCCGCACCGGCGCGACGTTCGAGATAGTTTGCTCCGGATTGAATTCCCAGATGGCGCGCTGGACGGTTTGCGAAAGCGTCTCGACCGCAAGCGGCGAGCGGACGAGCAGCGTGGCGAATGGAGTGCCGCGCTGGTTCAGACTCGCATAGATCTGAAAGGGCGTCTGCGTATCGAGACCGTTCCGCGGAACGTCGCCAACCACGCCGATGACCTCGAGCACCAGCGGCGTGGTTTGCTGGGGGCGGGGCGGAAGGGTTAGCCGCTTGCCGATTGGATCCTCGGTCGGAAAGAATTTCTTTGCCGCGGATTGGCTGAGCACGATCACATTCGGTGATTGCGCATTGTCCGTTTCGGCAAAGGTCCGGCCAGCGAGGAGCGGAATGTGCATCGTCGAGAAAAAGGATGGGCTCACGGAATCGTAGAAGGCGGGCGGCAACTTCGCGGCGTCGTCCGCCACGCCATAGACCGAGAAGGTCGCGGGAATTCCCCAGGTGAACGGCATCGTGTGGGTGAGCGCGACTGATTCCACGCCGGGAATCGCACTCATCCGCTCGAGCACCTGGCGATAATACTCAGCTCGTTTCGGCCCGTTATCGTAACGGGTCGGCGAGAGCGTGAGCACCATGCTGAGGGTGTTATCGATTTGGATGCCGGGATTCACGCGCATGATGGCGCCGAAGCTTTTCCAGACCAGCCCGGCGCAAACGAGCAGGACCATCGTGAGCGCGATTTGCGCGATGACCAGCGCACCGCGGAGCCGGACTGATTGCAAACCGGCCGAGCCTTTGCTGCCGTCCCGTAACGAATCGATGGCCTCGACGCGGGTCGCGTGCCAGGCCGGGAAAAGTCCGAACACGATTCCCGTGACGAATGCCGCAAATCCGGTCACCGCGAGCACGGTGGTGTTGAGCACAATCTCATCGCTGCGCGGGATCCAGTCCTTGGCCAGGCTGGCCAGGAGCAGATCGAGCCCCCAACTCCCGATCAGGACGCCGCCGATTCCGCCAAGCGCGACGAGGAGAAACGATTCGATCAAGTGATCCCGGACGATCGCCTTGCGGCTGGCCCCCAGCGCGAGGCGGATGGCCACTTCACGCTGGCGCGTGGAGGCGCGCACGAACTGGAGCCCCGCGACGTTCGCGCAAGTGATAAGAAGCACGAGCAACGACGCGCCCACGACGAGGATCAAGCCTTCCCTGTAATTACCGACAACCTGGTCGCGCAACGGAGTCAGGCTGAAGTCCCAGCCTTTGTAAAACTTGGGATCGGTCTGGACGAGACGCGCGGCGATCGTGGAGAGCTCGGCCTGCACCGTCGCAGCCGGCACGTCAGCCTTGAGTTTTCCCATCACCTGCCAGAAACGCGCATTGGCCACGGCATTCTCGCCACCTTCGTTCGGAAAAACCCGCCAAAGCGCGCAGACGTTGAAAGGATCATTGAACGTGCGCGGCATGACGCCGATCACTTCATGGGGCACGTCGTTCAGCGTGATCGCTTCGCCGACGATGCCTTGCCGGCCGCCGAATTGTTTCTGCCAAAGTTCGTGACTCAAGATGACGGACGCTTTGGCGCCGGCCGCCGCGTCGTCGCGCGTGAACGTCCGGCCGATCAGCGCCTTTTCGCCGAATACCTTGAAGTAATCCTGGGTGACGAGGCTGCCGGTAAGCGAGGTGGGTTTTTCAACCCCCGTGAGGTTGTCGTAGTTGTAACGGCTGGCCGCGATCGCCTCGAACGATGTCACCTGCTTCTCGACATCACGGAAACCGGCGGGCGCGAAGCCCATGCCTTTCAGGTTCTCCTGCAGGTTGTTCGATAGCACCATGACGATGCGATCGGAATCGGGATAAGGCAGAGGCGAGAGGAGGACGGCGTTCACCACCGTGAAAATCGCGGTGTTCGCGCCAATCCCCAGCGCGAGGGTGAGGACCGCGACGAAGGTGAAGCCGGGAGATTTCCGGAGTTGGCGAACGGCGTAGCGCAGATTGTTCATGCTTTTTTGATTTCTTTTTGTAGGGCGTCTCTGTGAGACGCCTGCCGTTCAACTGCGTCTGACACAGACGCCCTACAATTGATCTTGTGGCTCATTCGGCGCGCAGGGTAATGATCGGGTCGACGCGGGATGCGCGGCGCGCCGGAATCCAGCAGGCGAATGCGGCGGCGGCCCCAAGCACCAGCGTGACGAGCGCGTAAACGGCGGGGTCGCTCGCGCTCACGTCGAAAAGCAGGCTGCGCAGGACGCGCGCCGTCGCCAGAGCGCCGATGAAGCCAAACGCGAGCCCAACGATCAAGAGCCGCATGCCCTGGTGTAGCATCATCGTCACGATCTGCTGCCGTCGTGCGCCAAGCGCCAGGCGCAC
Source organism: Chthoniobacterales bacterium (assembly GCA_046262275.1). Classification (GTDB taxonomy): domain Bacteria; phylum Verrucomicrobiota; class Verrucomicrobiia; order Chthoniobacterales; family UBA10450; genus JACCTI01. The sequence goes on along the minus strand of JBHENA010000066.1, from coordinate 11,733 downwards.
GCCAATTTCGCGCATGCGGCGGACGCCGTTGAAGGCCATGACACCGTAAAGTCCGACAACGGCGAGCAGCAGCGCGAGCCCCGCAAACGCGCCCAGCAGAGACGTCATCAGCCGCGGCGTCGCCCATGTTTCCTCGACTCGTTGCTGCATCGTGCGGATGTCAAAGATGGGCTGCGCCGGGTCGAGCGAAGCGACGATTTGCCGCAATGGCCGTTCGATCGTTGAGAGCGGCAGAGAGGTGCGCAGCAGAATCACAAGCCCGGTTTGCGGCTGCTGGCTGATGGGCAGATAGGCCTGCGGCAGCGGCAACGCCTCGTTAAAGCCGTAGACTTTCAGCCGCGGCACCACCCCCACCACGGTGCGCCAGACATTGTTGTTCATTCGGATCCGTTTACCGATCGGGTCTTCGCCCGGAAACCATCGCTCTGCGATCGACTGGTCGATGAGCATCACTGGCGGCGCGTCTTTCGTGTCGCTCGGCAGGAATGTGCGGCCGCGGAGGAGTGGCGTTCCTATTGTCGCGAAGTAATCAGGCGTCACCACGACGACCTCCGTGGATGGACCCTGCCCTGGCGGCGGCTCCTCTATGCCTTCGGGCAAAAAGCCGGTCTGCCAGCCAGTCAAGAGCGGCGGGTTTGCAGCTATGCTCGCTTTCTCGACGCCCGGAATGCTACGCAGCTTGTGCAGGAGTGCATCGGCGAAACGGACGAGCTTGTCGTGATCCTCGTAAGCGGGGCTCGGCAGAAAAAGCTGTGCTGAGACCAGATTGCGCGGTTCGAACCCAAGCTGAAGCGATGTCGCTTTGGAGAAACTCTTTAATACCAGCGCCGCCGCGCTGAGCAGCAGGAGCGTGAGAGCCACTTCCGCGATGATCAGCAGCTCACGCGAACGCTTTGCGCCGCGGCTATCGGAACTGCCGCGGCCGCCCGCCAGCGCCTCCTGCGCATTTGCACGCGATGTGTGCCAAGCCGGCCAGAGGCCAAAGAGCACACTCGTCCCAATAGCAAGCCCACCGGTAAACAGCAGCACCCACAGGTCGAGCCGCGTCTCCTGGAATCGCCGCACGCCTGGCGGGGAGAGCGACACGAGCAGATCGCGCCCCCACGCCGCGAACATCAGGCCTAACAAACCGCCTATGAGCGCGAGGACAAAGCTCTCCAGCAGCAGTTGCCGAACGATCTGCCAGCGCGTCGCACCAATCGCCACCCGGATTGCAAATTCGCGCGACCGCGCTGCGCCGCGCGCGGCGAGCAGGTTCGCCAGATTCGCGCATGCGATCAGCAGCACCACGAAAACAGCCGCGAGCAGCAACTTCAGACTGGTCCGGTATTCGCCTACCTGGTTCTCGAGAAACTGCGTCACCTTCGCGCCCGTCTGCGCGTTGCTCTGCGGATACTGCTGCGCGAGTCGCTGCGCGAGCGTCGTCAATTGCGCCTGCGCTTCGTCAAGAGAGACGCCGCGCTTCAGCCGCGCCCACCCGGTGAGGCCCGGGTGATTGTCGCGGTCCTGCCACATCTGGTTGTCGGTCCGGCGCATCAGCGGGAACCACACCTCGACGGTGCGCGGCGAGAACATCTGCGCCGGCATCACGCCCACGACGGTGTAGGGTTGATTGCCGAACGTGAGCACGCGCCCAAGTACATTTGGATCGCGATCGAACAGCCGCTGCCAAAGCGCATCGCCGATCACCGCCAGCGCCGGGCCGCCGACGCGATCTTCCTCTTCGGTGAAGGTGCGTCCGAGCTGCGGCTTAAGGCCGATCACCTGGAAGAAGTTTGCCGTGACCAGCGCACCGGAAATCTGTTCCGGCTCGCGGCCTTCGAGGCCGCTAAGGTTGTAAGATTCGCGACGCGTGACGGCGAAATGATCGAAGACTGTATTGTCGCGCCGCAGGTCGACGTAATCCGGAAACGCGACCGAGATCTCCGGCATTTGCTGGCTTGTTTGCAGCACGATCGCGAGGCGGTCCGGCTCTGGGTACGGCAGCGGCCGCAGGAGCACGGCATTCACCACACTGAAAATCGAACTGTTCAGCCCGATACCGAGCGCGAGCGTGAAGATGGCGACAAAGGCAAAACCGGGTGCTTTGCGCAGCTGACGAAGTGCATAGCGAAGTTCGTTCATAATGTTAGAAATCCTCCCAGGTTGTAGCGACGCCGCTCTGTCGGCGTAACAGCGGCGGCCCGCTGCCACGCGTGAAAACGGCGACAGAGCGCCGTCGCTACAACACATGGCCTGGTATTTGTTGCAGCGTTCATGCTTCACGCAGCGCAATGAGCGGGTTCACACTGGCCGCGCGACGGGCGGGCACCCAGCAGGCGAGCAAGGCAATTCCTGCCAGAAGCAGGGCCACAGCGCAAAGCGTTGTCGCGTCGAACGGTTTCACGCCAAAGAGGAGGGTCTCGAGGAGGCGGGTGAGCGCGAAGGCAGCCGTCAAGCCGATGAGAACACCGGCGGCGGTCAACTTCATCCCACCGCCGACAACCAACCGAAGCACGTCGCCGCGTTGCGCTCCAAGCGCGATCCGAATCCCGATTTCCTGCCGCCGTTGCGCGACCGAGTAAGCCATCACGCCGTAAATTCCGATCGCGGTCAGGAGCAACGCGACTCCGGCAAAAATCCCCAGCAGGAGCGCATTGAAACGCGGCCGCGCCAGCGAGCGGGCGATGTAATCCTCGAAGACGCGAACGCGTGTGAGTGGAATCCCCGCGTCCACGCGCGCCACTTCCGCCCGAACCGCCGAGGTCAGTGTAGCCGGATTCGAGCTCGACGTGCGCAGCACCAGGCTGAAGGCGTTCGACGGCATCTGGGTCGCGGGCAGATACATCTCCGGCGTCAGCTCAGCACGGAGCGAGAGATGCTTCACGTTGCCAACTACGCCCACGATCTCACGCTGCGGCGGGTCGCCTTCCCCAATGCTCATCCCGGGCGCGACCCGCTTGCCGATCACGTCCTGACCGGGAAAGAACTTCTCCGCGAAGCGCTGGTTCACGATCATGACCAGCTTCGAATTGGGCTGGTCCGCGGAGTTGAAAAGCCGGCCGCGGAGGAGCGGAATGCCGGCGGTTTGAAAGTAATCGATGCCAGCAATCCGGGCAGGACTGCCGGCTTGCTGTCCATCCGGCAGCGGCCGCTCTTCAATGTCGAAAGAAGTGGTGATGTTAGTCTCGCTCAGAGGCAGGGGTATGATCGTGCTGGCGGATTGCACTCCGGGAAGGCTGCGCAGCCCGGGCAAAAGCTGGTCGCAAAAATTCCAGACATTCTCCGGCCGCGGGTAAGCCGCTTGCGGCAGCACGATAGAGGCGGTGAACAGCCGCTCCGATTGCAGCCCAGGATCGACCCGGCGCAAGTGGGCAAAGCTTTGCAGCAGCAAGCCCGCGCCGGTCAGGAGGATCAAGGCCAGCGCCACCTCGGAGACGACCAGCGCGCTGCGCAAGCTGTTGCGCGTGCTGCCATTGATTGCGCCACGCCCGCTCTCGTTCAAAGCCGTGTTCAAATCGAACCGCGATGCGTGAAAAGCGGGCGCCAGGCCAAAGAGGATACCGGCGCCGACCGAGACAAGAAGGGTGAAGCCGAGCACCATCGCGTCGAGACGAATCGCGGCGATGCGCGGGATGTTTTCGGGAACGAGCGCGACGAGGACATCGGTTCCCCAGGCGGCGAAGAGCAGGCCGAGCAAACCACCCAGCCCGGAGAGGAGAACGCTTTCGGTAAGCAATTGCCGGATGATGCGGCTGCGACTGGCGCCGAGCGCGGAGCGGAGCGCGATTTCCTTCGCCCGAACGGTCGCACGCGCGAGCAGCAGATTCGCCACATTCGCGATGGCGATGAAGAGAACGAAAACGACCGCCCCAAAGAGGATATAAAGTCCTCCGGAAACATCCCCTACCAGCGCCTCGCGCAACGGATGAAGCGCGATCGTTAAGTTGGTGTTCGTGTCGGGATATTGCTGCTCGAGCGCGGCCATGAGGGTGTGCATTTCCGCCTGCGCCTGCGTGACGGTGACGCCGGGCTTGAGCCGGCCCACGCTCTGCATCATGTGATTGCCGCGTTGCGCGGTGTTGGGTTCTCCGTCTACCGCGACGGCTTCCGAGGCGATCGTCGTATAAACATCGAACGGGTCGGTCTGAATCGGATACCGGAAGCCGGCCGGCATCACGCCCACCACCATGTGCGGTTCGCCATCCAGGATCAGCACGCTCCCGATCGCGTTTGGGGCGCCTTTGAAATAGCGCTGCCAGAACTCATAACCCAGCACGACGGCTAATCCAATCGGGCCGCCGCCGGCCGCTTCTTCATCAAGTCGGAATCCGCGTCCGAGCTGCGGCTGAATCCCAAGCACGTCAAAAAATTCCGAGGAGACGCGCTGGCCACGCAGACTCTGCGCTTCGTTTCCTCCACCGAGCGCCACAGGCGCGGCCCGATGAACGGCGAGATGCGCAAAGCTTTTGTTTTGGGAACGAAGGTCGAAGAAGTCCGGAAAACTGATCGACCGAAGACCCTCGGAAGGACGCGCCTCGCGTTTATCCGCTCCGCCCACCGCGACGAGCTGCTCCTCATTCGGGAATGGCAGCGGCTTCAACAGGACCGCGTTCACCACGCTGAAAATGGCAGTGTTCGCGCCGATGCCGATGGCAAGAGCGAGCACGGCGATGATGGTGAAGCTCGGCGACTTCTGCAGCTGGCGGAAGGCAAAGCGGAGCTCGCTCATCTAAAGTTGCGTAAGCTTGCAGCTTACGTTGAAAGTGGCTGCAAGCTGGAAGCCTGCGCTACTTTTCGGCGTCATCGCGCGGCCGTGGCGGAAGACACGCTTCAAGCCTGTCTCGGCGAGCGGGCATCCTGCCTGCTCGAACCGGGTTTTCTGAAGCGACAGGCTGGAAGCCCGTCGGCCGGGACAGCCATGATGGCTATCTTCCGATCTCATCGCGCCACAGTCGCGGAGCCGGTCGGCTTGATCGTGATACTGCCAACGCTCGTTTTCAGGAGCATGGCTTTGCCGCCGCCGTTCAAGGTTCCTTCCAGGCGTTCGTCATCGGAGCGGGTGGCGAGCATCGGGATTTCCGTGCGAATGCTTCCCATGTTCGCTTTCGCATCAACGGTCAGCCCTGCTTTCGGGGGAACGGCGATATCGATGCTGCCGGCCGATGTTTGCAGATCCACGTCCCCCGCGACTGGATCCACCAACGTGGCGGAAATGGAACCGGCAGAAGTTCTGCCGGTGATTTTGCCGCTCACATTCTCGAGCGTCAGCTTGCCGCCGCTTGTCTTCACCTCGGTGTCACCGCTGAAGCCGCGCACCTGAATCGAGCCACCGGAGGTGCGCGCCTCGAGGCTGCCGCTTCCGCTGTTCGCTTCAATTGCACCGCCGCTGGTGGAAACCCGCAGCGGGCCCTCGCAGGTTTCGAGTGAGATGCCGCCGCCGCTGGTGCGCGCATCAAGCGGGCCTTTCAGTTGACCGAATTTCATTTTCCCGCCGCTGGTGTCGGCTTTCATTTCTCCGGCGATACCGTTCGCAGCGATGCTGCCGCCGCTGGTCCGCAGGTCGGTGTTGAAATTCTTCGGCACGCGAATCGTGTAGCGCGCATCCATGTTGACGTTGCCGGACCAGTTCCAGTTCCGCGACTCCTTGTTGCGGCGCGCGCGCACCGTCACCGTGTTGCCGTCTTTCGTGATCGAGAGCGGCGTGGCGGCAAAATATTCCTTTTCTCGCGCCTCATCGCTGGAGTCGATCTTTCGATGAGCTTCGATCGAGACTTTCCCTTCGGGGCCGGCACTGACGTCGATGGACCCAAAGTCGACGTCGACCACGAGCTTGCCTCCGGAAGTCGCGTCGAACTGTTGATTGGAATTTTCTTCGGTTAAAGCCCACGCAGTGGAAGCGGTGAGGGCGAGGAGAAGAGCAATGCGCAACTTCATTTGGGACTCCTTTGTTGGGGTTGGGTGGACGAGCGAGAACTCGCCGTACTGCTTTGCATGGCTCGTGCCAGGGGGTAAGACTTCGCCGTTAGCAACTCTGTATCAGTGACATAGACATTGATGCATGCAGCGCGATCTAGGCTGTGTGTCCCACCGACGGGATTTTGCTGTCCCGCTTTCGAAACGGCGCCCGACCGCGAAAGGCGTTTCACATCTCGATCGGGGCGCTATCTTCGCGCCGCTGATATGGCGCTGAGCGAAACCGTCTTTTCACCAGCGCTGCGTCGTGCCGCGCTCTTATTCTTCGCCTGCCTCTTTTTCCACGCGGCCGGGAGCTGGAGTCTGCCGCTGATCGATCGCGACGAGCCGCGTTTCGCCGAGGCGTCGCGTGAGATGCGGGAGCGCGGCGACTACATTATCCCCTACTTCAATAATCAGCGCCGGTTCGACAAGCCGCCACTGATTTACTGGCTGCAAATCGGCAGTTATTGGCTCTTCGGCGAAAACGATTTCGCCGCGCGCTTTCCTTCAATGGTGGCGGCGGCGTTGACGGCTGTGTTGCTCTTCGCTTGGGGCCGGCGAGTGGGTGACGAGCGCGTCGGCTGGTGGGCGGCAATCATTTTCACCCTCTGTTTGCAGGTCTTCATGCATGGAAAAGCCGCGCTGGCCGATATGTGGCTGGTTTGTTTGGTAACCGCGGCCCACTGGGCTGGGTTCGAATTGATCGCCGACTCGTTAGGCAGCGCGTCTTCCGCCGCCGTGGCGCGAGCCAGAAAATACTGGCGGCTGGGGTTCTATCTGGCGCTGGGTTTTGCCTTTCTGGCGAAGGGTCCAATCGGATTAATCCCCTTGCTCACGGTCGCGAGCACGAAGTTCTTCCTGCGGGACGAGCCGCTCAATCCGCGGTTCGGTTTTTTAAGCGGCATTTTGATCACGCTTGCGATCGTCCTTGCATGGGGCGTGCCGGCGCTCGTCCGAAGCAACGGCGAGTTTTTGCAGGTCGGCATTGGCCATCACGTCTTCGAGCGGACAGTCGGGACCGAGCAGGCACACCAGGAGGCGAACTCGGCCATCATCTATCTGGTGACTCTTCCGCTCTATTTTTTCTCGGTCTTCGTGAGCTTTTTCCCGTGGTCGATCAAGCTGCCGGCGCTCGTTCGGCGGCTGTGGCAAAGACGCGATGGGGTCGATCATTACCTGATCGCCGGGATTGTCCCCCTCTTCCTGATCCTCACCCTCGCCTACACAAAGTACTTTCATTACACGCTGCCGGCCTTTCCCCTGCTCTCTCTTCTGCTCGCCCGACATCTCCCCGAACTGCGTGCGAATCGATTTGCGCCGCGCGCCGCCGTTGTCACGCTCGCGATCTTCCTCGGGACGGCGTTGTTCGTGTTTCCGGTTTTGGCGCGCATGATCCCGACTGTGCAGCTTTTCAAGCAAGCGCGCGCGGATCTGCGACCCGAAATGCAGTTTGCGAATGTCGACTATCGGCAGCCAAGCGTGGTCTGGTATTTTCGCAGCCGCGTTCGTGGCTGGTTTCAAACGCTCGGGCCGAAACGCGTGCACAGGTTCATGAATTCGCCAGGGCCGCGCTTCGTGATCATGCCGACGCAGACCGCGCAAGAACTTTACCCGACCTTGCCCCAAAACTGGAAGGCATTCACCGCACAAGGCCTTCTCCCCCCGCGAGCAAAGCGCCTTGATCTCACGCTGATCCTGAAGCCGTGATGCTTACGGTGGAGCAGGTAGGATCACTGCCGGCGTAGCCGCTGAAAAAGCCACGCGCCCAGGGAAAGGAAGAGCACATTTGGAAACCAAACCAGCAGCTCCGGATGCAGCTTCGCGTTTGCGCTCAGCGTGTCCGCCAGGATCACGAAAAGGAAATAGGAGAACGCCACCACCAGTCCGATGAGGAAGCCCATCGAAGTCTCTCGCCGGTGCGCGGTGATCCCGAGCGGCACCCCCATCAAGCTCAAAGCCAGGCAGGCGAATGGATATGAGAAACGCTTGCTGATTTCAGTCCTGGTCGCGCTCTGCAGAGTGGTATCGCCGCTTTTCAGCTGCTCGAGCAACTGCTTGATGGAAAGCGCGGAGCGGTTCAGCCGTTGTCTTTCCTTCTGATAAAGCTCCTCCAGGCCGATCGGGAGGGTGCCTTCCACCATGTTGATTCCGTCCCGGATGCGGTGGAGATCGTAAGGGTTCCGGTCGTCGCGCTGCTGGTAGCGAGCGTTATAAAGATGCATCAGCAGTCGCTGGTTCGGCAGGTCGGCTTCGAGAGTGCCGCTGCGCGCGTGCGTCACCCGCATCGGCATCGCTTCCTCGTTCATCTCGAAGACGATGACGTTCTCGAGCTGATTGCCTTTTTTCTTGCCCACGTAAATCTTGCGGCCGGGAAATTGATCGATCACCTGGTCGCTGCCGAAAAGCGCCATTGGATTGTGCGAGGCGAGGTTCAGGATCGTGGTGCGCAGCTTGACCTGCGCGGCGGGCGCGGCATGCACATTCAACCAGAGGCAAATGCCGGTGCAGACGATGGCAATGAATCCGAGGGAAAGACAGATGCGCGCTATGCTGACGCCGTTCGAGCGCAGGGCGGTGAGTTCGTTGTCCGCTGAGAGGCGGCCGAAGACGAGCAGAATGGCGGTGAGAAGCCCCCATGGAATCGTGAAGATGAGCGAGAACGGGAGGATATAGGCGATGAAGGTGAAGAGATATTCCGCGGGCAGATCATGGTTCACGAGCAGCGGGAGCAGCTTGCGAAAAATATTCCCGATCACCAGCACCAGGCTCAGCACAGCCACGGCGAAGCCGAGATTTACGAGCAGTTCCCGGCTGATAAAACGATCGATCAACTTCATGGCTGCTGTCTGTTAAATCGGTTCCATCGGAGTGACAAGTAGCTCATGCCTCTCGAACAAGCGGCCGGCACTTTGCTTCCCCGCGCCACTTTTGCTAGGCTCGCGCGTCCATGAACGGTGAGATTTACGACGTTGCCATCATCGGCGGCGGCCCTGCCGGCAGCACTGCGGCCAGCCTGCTGGCGCGCGCCGGCCGCCGCGTCGTGGTTCTCGAGCGCGACAAGTTTCCGCGTTTCAAAATTGGCGAATCGCTCCTCCCGTTCAGCATGAAAGCTTTCACGCGCCTGGGATTGCAGGAGAAGTTCCAGCGCGCCGGGTTCATGGAAAAATTCGGCGGCGAAATGGTGGGCGCATGCAGCGAAAAGGGAGTCAAATTTTATTTCAAAGACGGCTTCGGCTCGCAGACGGACCGCTCCTACCAGGTCACGCGCGCCGAGTTCGACAAAGTGCTGCTCGATCACGCGCGGGAGAACGGCGCGGAGGTGCGGGAGGAAACGAGCGTCGAGGGGATTGAGTTCAATCGTGAGGACGTCCTGCTGCGCGTCCGGATGAAGGACCTGGCCGACGGCGAAGTGCGGGCGCGTTACCTGATCGACGCCAGCGGCCGCAACTCCGTGGTCGGAGCACATTTCAGACTGAAGAAGAACTACCAGCACCTCCAGAAGGTCTCGCTCTTTGCGCATTATGACGGCGTCACCCGTGACGAGGGAATCGACGGCACCCTCACCCGGCTGGTGCGCGCGCATGACCGCTGGTTTTGGATGATCCCGCTCACGGAAGAGCGGATGAGCATCGGAGTGGTGCTCGATGGAGCCGTCTACAAACAGGCGAAGCAAAGCCCGGAAGAATTTCTCGAAAGCGCGCTCGAGGAGCAGCCGGTGATCTTTAACCGGATGGCCGCGGCGGTGCGCGTAACGCCCGTCTCGGTAGCGGCGGATTTCTCCTATCGAAACGAGAAGCTCACCGGCGACCGCTGGCTCCTCGCGGGTGACGCCGCCGGTTTCATCGATCCGGTTTTCAGCAGCGGAGTTTTTCTGGCCGTGATGGCGGGCGAACGAGCCGCGGACGCGCTCCACGCCGTGCTCGAAAAGCCGCGCAAGCAGCGGCGCCTTTTTGCCCGCTATGAACGGACCGTCCAGCGCGCGATCAAGGTTTACCTGCGGTTTGTGAACGCGTGGTACAGCAAGGAATTCATCGAGGTGTTCCTGTATCCGCAGGATCTTCTGCGCATTCCGCAGGCGGTGAACGCGGTCCTCGGCGGGAACATGGGCACCAGCCTCGCGATTCGGTGGCGGATGGCGGTATTTTATACGCTCGTCAGGCTGCAAAAATACATTCCGCTCTGCCCGAGACGCACGCTCGTGCCGGAGCGCTCCAGCCCTTCCGCCAGGTCGGAGACGCTGGCGGGAGTCTCTTGATGATGCACCCCATGGGACACATAGGCCCTATGGGACGCATGCAGCTCATCGGTGCGCTTGCTCTCTCGCTTTCCGCCTGCCAGACCACATCCAACCACCAATTCTCGATCCCCTCGGCAAACTGGCAGACGCGCAGTGGACAGCTCGCTTATACCGGAGCTAGAATGTCGCTCATCGGCGAGGTGCTCGTGCGCTATTCGAATAGCGGCGACTTCGAGCTCACCTTCAGCAAAGGGCCGGGAGTCACATTGCTCGTTCTGCGCCAGGATGCGCAATTTGCGAGCGCGGAAGGTCCGCTCGCGCGCGCCCGGTGGGCGGGCCCTGTCGCTAACGCGCCGGAGCGGCTCCGCGGCTGGTTCGCGCTGCGCGAAAAGATCATCGCCGGCGGATCGTCGGTCCATCTCGTTTCCGGCGGCGACACATTTAATCTGCGTTTTTGACGGGTGCGAATTGAGACGCGACGGTCGCGGCTTCGATTTGCATTCTTCATGCCGCTCCATCTGACGATCAGCCACCTTGTCACGCGCCGGCGCGGACTTGTCTGGCTGGCGGTAGCGCTGATCGCGGCCGCTTCTGCATTCGTGCTCATCACTCGGATGCAGCTCGACACTGAGGTGCTGAACCTGCTGCCGCGCGGCTTTGAATCGGTGGAAGGCCTGAAGGTTTATAACCGCGATTTTGCGCAGGTTCGCGAGCTGACATTCGCGTTGCACTGCAAACCGGAGGACGTGGATAAGCTGGAGGAGTTCGCGCCGCAATTTGCCGAGTCCCTCCGAAAGCAAGCATGGTGCGCACGCGTGCTCGCAGGTTCCCCGATGGAGACACCGGAGGGCATCCACGATCTGCAAGCGATCGCCGTGCCGCTGTTTCTGAATCTGGAGCCGAGCGCCTTTGACCAAACCCTCGCCTCTCTCCAGCCGGCGAAGATCCAGGAGCGGCTTTCGCGTTTGCGCCAGGAGATCGAGGCCGGCTCTCCGCGTCCGCAGTTCGAATTGATGCTGGATCCCTTGGGGATCATCGCTCCGGCGCTTCAGCCTTTCGCGACCAACGCATCCATCGAGGAAGACCAGCCGCTCACCTCGCCGGATCGGACGATGCGCGTTTTCCTGACCGTGACCAATCAGCCGGATATCGGCGCGTTCGATTGCCAGAAGCTGATGCAGGAAGTGAACGCATTCCGCGCGAGCGCGAATCAAGGCTGGGACGGCGGTCCGCTGGAGATACTGGTCACGGGACGCTCCGCTTACGTGGCGGAAATTTCGCTCAGCATGCGCCATGACATCATTGTGACGATCCTCGGCTCGGTGCTGCTGGTGGGGGTCGTGTTTTACGTCGGGTTTAATCGGTGGCTGCCGCTGATCGGAATGGGCTTTTCGCTCCTCCTTTGCTGTCTCGTCGCGATTGCCGCCGGTCTGCTGATTTTCGGCGAGCTGAACATGGTGACGGTCGGCTTTTGCGCCATTCTCATCGGCCTTGGCGTCGACTTTGCCATTCTCGTCTTCGGCCGTTATCAGCAGGCGCGCGACGACGGCTCGGATCAC
>JBHENA010000065.1:10850-14380 GCA_046262275.1 Chthoniobacterales bacterium | reverse complement strand
GTCTCTTCCTCAGCCCCTGCTGCGCTGGCGGAGTAAAACCGGAAGCCCACCAAGATGCCGGTGAAGAGCAAACCAGCGACGACGCTGATGAGGAGGCGGCGCTTCATCGAGTGCATGGACATTGGAAAGGGCGAAAATCATCGCTCATGGCTAAATTTTTGGCAACGCGCAAACGCTGGGTAAGCTGCGCCTCTCCAATCCATGATATGAACCACGCCCGTCTCTTGCGCTTCCTCTGCCTCTTCCTCATCGTCGCCGCGCACTCGATCCGCTCCCATGCGGCCGAGGCGACACAGGACGCGGAGTTCGAGAAGGTCGCCGAGGAGTACATCAAAGGCTGGCTCGCGGCGCACCCGATCACCGCGACATCGCTTGGCTTCCACGAATACGACGGCCGGATCAATGACTACACGCGCCTTTCGATTGATGCCGAGCTCTCCCGGCTAAAACGATTCGATGAGCGCCTGAAGAAATTTGACCTCACGAAGCTGGAGCCGCGGACGGCGATCGATGTGCGCATTCTGCAAGCCGCGATCAAAAAAGACCTGTTTGAGGCGGTCGACATGGCCTCTTTCGAGAACAATCCGATGACCTACGCGCAGGCGATCGACGTCAACGTCTTCATCAAACGGAATTTCAGCCCCCTCGAAGATCGCGTCCGCAGCATTGTCGCGATTGAAAATCAAACGCCCAACATCATGATCGCGGCCAAGACGAACCTCGCGCCGGTCTTGCCGCGGCCGTATGTGGAATTGGCGATCCATATCGCGCGCGGCTCCGCCGATTTTCTGAAGAAGGAGCTGGTCGAGGCCTTGAAGGGCTTGAAGGACCAGAAGTTGATCGCGGCCTTCCAGCTCTCGAACCGCAAGGCCTCGACTGCGTTGCTGGATTACGCCTCCTGGTTGGAGAAGGAGAAGCTGCCGAAAGCAACCGGACAATGGGCCATCGGCGAAGAGAAATATCGCCGGATGCTCGCCGAGACTGAGCTGATCGATATACCGCCAGCGAAGGTGCTCGAAATCGGATTGGCAGAGTTGAAACGCGAGCAGGCCGCCTTCGCCGAAGCGGCCGCGGTAATCGATGGCACGCGCCCCGCGCACGAGGTCTTCCGAGATGTGAAGAAGGACCATCCTAAGCCGGAGACATTGATTGCCGACACCGCGAAAAACCTGGAGGCAATCCGGCAATTCGTGGTTGATCGCGGGCTGATCACGATGCCTTCGAGCGTGCGGGCCCAGGTCAAAGAGACACCTCAGTTCGCGCGCGCAACTTCCTTCGCTTCAATGGACACGCCGGGGCCATTCGAGAAAAAGGCAACCGAGGCCTACTACTACGTCACGCCCACGGAAAAGGAGTGGCCGGACGCACAGAAGGAGGAATGGCTGACTGCCTTCAACTACTACACCACCGACGTGGTCTCGATCCACGAGGCTTATCCCGGGCATTACACGCAGTTCATTCACGTCAACGCCTCCGACGCTTCGAAGACGAAGAAGATTTTTGGCAGCTACGCGTTTGTAGAGGGCTGGGCACATTACGCCGAGAAAATGGTGATCGATGAAGGCTACGGCCGGAGCAGGAGCGAGACGCCGACGGAGGAGGAAACCAAACGCGCGGCCAAATTTCGGATGGCGCAGGCCGACGAAGCCTTGCTGCGAGTCTGCCGGCTGGTCGTCTCAATCAAAATGCACACCCAGGGTATGAGTGTGGATGAGGCTACCAAATTCTTCATGGACAACTGCCACTACGAAGAGAAACCGGCGCGCCAGGAAGCGATGCGCGGCACCTACGATCCCGGCTATCTGAACTACACCCTGGGCAAGCTACAGATCTTGAAGCTGCGCGAAGACTACAAAGCGCAGGAAGGGGACAAATTCTCACTCAAAACATTCCACGATGGAATGCTGAAGCACGGCATGCCGCCGATCCGCCTTCTACGCGAGATCATGCTCAAAGAGAAAGCGAAAGCAGCTGAGGTGCTGTAAGAAGGCGAGGGCGCCGTTAATCTGCCTCGCCCTCGCTCGGCTGTGACAGGACGTGCTCCGCCTTGTCGATATCCGACGGCCTCACAATCATGCAGCTTATCTCCGCCTTCGCGCCCGCAGAAAGATAAGCGTACTCAATATTGATATTGGCGGCGGCCAGTCCTTCCGCAACTGCCGCCAGTGCGCCCGGTTTGTTATCCGTCTCGATCATGAGCACCTCCGTCTCGAGAGCACTCACGTCCACAGCGCGCAAAGCCTTCACCGCCAGCCCGGGATCACTGACCACGATGCGGACGACGGAACTCTCACCCCAGGTTTCCATAACGGTGAGCGCATGAATGTTGACCTCCACCGCCGCCAAAGCCCTGCAAATATGCGCCAGTTTACCGGGCTGATTAACGAGCGAGATGGCCAGTTGCGTCGCCCTGGTGGTAGAAAGCACGGTTCTCATCGCGGAGCAGCAGACTGCCTGTAAGCCGGGCGACTGGAAAGTTAATTGAGCGGCTTCCCCTGCTCCAGGGCGCTATTCGTCCTCTTCTTCCGGCTCCTGCAACAACTCCGGTAGCAGAGGCTGCGGGTTGGATGGCAGCTCCTCGACGTCGCGCAGTTTTTTCGTAATCGCGCGCGAGCGCACCGCCACCTTGTCCATATCGCTCGATGCCTGATCGAGCTTGTCTTTCACCTTGGAGAGCGAGTGACCAAACTTCCCGAATTCCATCTTCACCGCTGCCAGCAAATTCCAAACTTCGCTCGAGCGTTGTTGTATCGCGAGCGTCCGGAACCCCATCTGCAGGCTATTCAAGAGGGCGGCGAGCGTCGTCGGGCCCGCAAACACCACCCGGCAATCGCGCTGCACCTGCTCGACCAGCCCCACTCGTCGAATCGCCTCCGCATACAAACCTTCCGTGGGCAAAAACATGAGCGCGAAATCTGTTGTTCGCGGCGGGTTGATATACTTCGAGCAGATGTCCTTCGCCCCTTTCCGAAGCTGGTTTTCGAGCTGCTTCATTGCCAAGTCACTCGCGATCAAGTCCGAAGTTTCCTGCGCAGCAATCAGCCGGTGGTAATCCTCGACTGGAAATTTCGCGTCGATTGGCAGCCACACTGCCGCGCCGTTTGCGTCCCCAGGCAGCTTGATCGCGTACTCGACCGTTTCACCGCTCTCCTCTCGAATGCGAACGTTCCGTTCGAATTGGTCTGGTGTAAGCACTTGTTCGAGTAATGCTCCGAGCTGCACTTCGCCCCAGCCACCGCGCGTCTTGACGTTCGTCAGCACGCGCTGCAGACCACCCACGTCGCTTGCGAGCTGCTGCATCGCGCCGAGACCTTGATGCACCTGCTCGAGGCGTTCGCTCACGAGCCGGAACGATTCGCCCAGGCGCTTCTCCAGCGTACCCTGGAGCTTCTCATCCACCGTCGCGCGCATCTTCTCGATCTGCTGCGTGTTCTCTTCGCGTAATTCTTTCAGCCGCGAATCGACGTTCTCCGTTAAACGCCGCGCCTGGCCTGTGACTTGATCGAGCTGCGCGCGCAGCATACCGCCGA
>JBHENA010000065.1:0-10840 GCA_046262275.1 Chthoniobacterales bacterium | reverse complement strand
CTTCGCGTTGCGCCTTCGCTGCACCGGCGGCCTCCTCTCGATTGCGCGAGAACTCGTCCCGGAGCATCCGATCAGCCCGCTCCTGCGCCTGGGTTAACGCTTCCAGGCGGCCGAGCAGCTCTTCTTCAACCGTGCGGGAGTTGGCGAGTCGCACCTTGCGCCGATGCAGAAGCATCGCCGTTAAAGTAGCAATGATGGCGAGGCAGACAGCGCCAATCAATCCGAGCGTCAGGGGGTCTGTCGGATTCACAATAGCGACTACTCGAATCCGCTTCGTAGTTCAAGAAGCCGCAACTCAAGAAGGTCATCCCGAGCGGCGCAGACGGCGAGGGACCTCTCATCCAGCGTGGGCGTCACACCAACGGCAGAAACCATCAGTTCAGGACTGCGTCGCACGGTGAAGGTCTGGCGGACGTCGAAGCGCGATCGCGAGGTCCCTCGCCGTCTGCGCGGCTCGGGATGACAATCCTTCTGGTGTGATGAATCTCTAGAAGCTTATTTTCAGCCCGCCGTAGGCGCCGCGACCGAGTGCCGGAAAGCCGAACACTTCGGAGTAGTCCTCATTCGTCAGGTTGTTGATGCGACCGAAAAGCGAGATGTGGCGGTTGATCTCATACTCGGCCGCGATGTTCACGAAGGCGTAGTCTTCGATATCGAAATTGGCCGCGCCAAAGCTCAGCTCTTCACGCGCGTTCACAAACTTCGCTTCCGCTGTGGTGCGAAGTCTGCCGAACCATAGATACGTGCCGGAAACATAAACCTCGTTACGTGGCCGGCGCGGCAAACGCGCGCCTTCGGGCTGGTTGATATCGGCAGCAGAGGTCTTCTCCGCGTCGAGATAGCTGTAGGTCGCGGTGAAAACCAGGCCTACGATCGGTCGCACCTTCAGTTCCGCCTCGATACCCTGCGTTCGAGCTGCGCCGAGGTTGAGCGTTTCGAAGAACGGCGGCCCTTTTAAGCCGATCACGTTCGAAAGCCGGTTGTGAAAGTAAGTTGCGCCAAACGCGACCCGTTCATCCCAGAGCCGTTGCTCGAAGCCGGCGTCCCAGCCGCGATTGCGTTCCGGCTCAAGCTCAAAATTCATCCCGAATATTTTGTCCTGCGGAGTGGGCGGGCTGAAGCCGGTCGCGATGCTCGCGTGAAGCGTGGTGTCAGTTCGCGTGACGAGGTAACTGCCGGCGAAGCGGTATGTCCAAACGTCGCCGAACACGTTGAAATGATCAAAGCGCCCGCCGGCTACGAGGTTCAGGTGTTCCACCGGTGTGACGCTCGCCTGCAGAAATCCTGACGTTTGCTCCGTCTCGTCGCTCACAAATTTGGGCCCGAAGAGCACGAATGGCCGCTCCTGGCCAGCGTCTACCTGACTGTAAAATCCGCCGGTGGTTAGCGTGAGCCAGCGCGCGGCTCTGACGTCGTTCTGATAATCGAGAGTAAAACGTTTGAATAGCGCGCGCGTCGGACCAACGAATCCATCTTCGTTGGGATCGTTGAGCTGTCGCTCGTGATCGTAGCTCACGATCAGCTTGTGCTCCCACCACTCCACTGGGCGATAGTCGAGGTGTGGGCCGATCAGCCATCGCTCCGTCAGGAAATTGTCCAGTGGCTTGGGATTGTCGATTCTGTTTGGCAACCCGATATCGGAGAGTGAGTAGGTGAACAAGCTGCTGACGCGCAGTTGTTCATTCGGCGACCACCCGACGTTCGCGATTGCAGCGCTGTTTCGATATTCGTTGTTCCGCCGCTCGTTCTCCGTATCCAGCCGGCTTACACCGATGGAAAAGTCGAGCGGCTTCCAAGCTCCCTGACTGGCAAACGATTCGCGGAACGTACCGAAGGAGCCCGCCTCCGCGCTGGCCGCGCCCGTGGGCGTGCCGCTCCCCTGCTTCGTGAAAATTTGGATCACGCCAGCCAGTGCGCGCGGTCCGTAAAGCGTGCTCTGCGGCCCGCGGACGACTTCAATGCGGTCGATGTTATCGACCGTGAGATCGGCAAAGTTGAACGCACCCTGCAACCCCTGATTCACCGGAATTCCATCCAGCAACACCTGGGTGTGCTCGCTGCGCAATCCGCGCGTAAACACAGACGTAAGCTGCCCCGGCGCACCCGACTGCGTGACCGTGATACCAGGCACTTCGCGCAATGCATCCGCCACCCGGCGGATTTGCTTCTGCTCGATTTCCTCACCCTGAACCACGCTGGTGCTGGCCGGCGATTCCTCTTCGGGAACCGGCAGCCGCGTCGCGCTGACGATAATCTCGGCCGTCTCCGTGATCGCATCCTGGGCGTGAATGGCTGCTGAGACGGAGACAAAAAGGAGCGCGATGATGGCGAGCTTTGGGGAGCGCACGCTTGGAGCGTGCTGGCGATGGCATTCTGCCATCGCGAACTTCCCTTCTGGCCGCTCCCAAGTGCCGCGCCTTCGAACCGTAATCGCGTTTACAAAAATTCGTCGTCGAAGAATGCGACGACCAGCACGCTGCAAGCGTGCGCTCCCCAGATTTGCCGCAGCCACTTGCGCGGCACGAGTGATCGTTTCGACTGCCATACCGATATTCCTCCAGTTGTTGAGAAGCGGAGGACGCCGGTGTGGCAGCCCGCGATTCTCATTCTTCTTTTTTGCGAAGAAGTTTTTTCGTGGCCCTGTAGCCGCCCCGCTGCGTCGGGGCGCTCCACGGCGACACAGCGCCGTAACTACAGCTAAAACCACGAATGAGGTGGAGCGGACGAATATTCTGGCTCCTGGCTTGCGGCGTAGGCCTCAGGGCTGACGCGCACCTTCTTCCCGCCTTCACCCCCGGCCCAGCCGGGAATTGGTTTGTAGCCCCGAATGCTTTCGGGGATAGGAAGTCGTATCCAGTTACAGCAGCGCAACTGCTCCCGATTTGCACGGGATTTCTCGCGCCGATCCACTGATCAACCCCGAAAGCGTTCGGGGTTAAACTCGCAAAGAACTGCGAGCAGAAGTAGCGGCTTGCGCTTAATCGCTCAAGATTTATCTATCCACTCGCGTTTTTCTTCACGCGCTCCTCATCGTGGCTTCGCTCGATTCTTCTCCCAATCTGCTCGTCACCGGCGGGGCTGGATTCATCGGCTCCAACCTGACGCTCGCACTGCAGGAGAAGTATCCGAATGCGCGACTGACGGTGATCGACGATTTTCGCTCGGGCGATTTTAAGAATCTCGCCGGCTATAAGGGCGACTTTGTTGCGCAGGATCTGGCGAAGCTGAACTGGACGGAACAGTTCGGAGAACAAAAATTCGAGGTCATCTTCCACCTGGCATCGATCACCGACACGACGCTGCACGACCAGTTCATCCAGACGCACGACAATGTGGAGAGCTTTCGCCGGCTGCTGAACTTCGCCCGCCCTAGCAAGACACGCATCGTCTACGCATCGTCCGCTTCTACCTACGGAAACGTGAGCGGTGCGAGCAGCGAGGAGAACGCTGCGGCGCCGGCGAACGTTTACGCGTTTTCCAAAGCCATCATGGATAACATCGCGCGTCGCGCCGCGGCCGAGCACGACGACTGGAGCATCGTCGGCCTCCGATTTTTTAACGTTTACGGCCCCCGCGAAGCGCACAAAGGGGCGCCCGCGAGCATGGTCTATCACCTCGCGCAGCAGATCAGGGCCGGGCAGCGGCCGCGCATCTTTAAGTTCGGCGAGCAGAAGCGCGATTTTGTTTACGTGAAGGACATCGTGCAAGGCTGTCTCCGCGCGGCGGAAGCAAAGCAGAGCGGCATCTACAATCTCGGGTCGGGTGTGGCCAGGTCTTTCAATGATCTCGTGCAGATTCTAAATCGCTGCCTTGGCGCGAAACTCGAGCCGGAATACATCGAAAACCCGCACGCGCATTACCAAAGCTTCACCGAGGCGGACCTCACCAACGCACGCAAGCAGCTGGGCTACGACCCGCAGTTTTCCTTCGAAGAAGGCGTGGCGAATTACATGAAGTGGCTGTACCCGGAAGTCAGGCTTCCAGCCTGACTCGGCAGGCGGGCATCCTGCCTGCCGGTTTCTGCGGTTGCATCGCGGCGGTCATTCGGCAGGCTAGAAGCCTGCCAGCCGAGTCAGGCTGGAAGCCTGACCTCCGACTATGAGCCCGAAAAAATCTGATCTCCTCGTCGATGTCATCGAGCACATCGACATCAAAAGGCACAACGTCGTCCCGCTCGTTGAGGACATGAGCAGGATGGCGTTTTCCTCCCGGGACCTCGGACGTGCCGCCCACATTTACGAGCAGATGCTGCGGGAGGATGATTGCGCGATCATCCTCTGTCTGGCCGGCTCGCTCATTTCCGCGGGGCTGAAGCAGGTGCTCGTCGACCTGGTGCAGAACAACATGGTGGACGCCATCGTCTCGACCGGCGCCATCATCGTAGATCAGGATTTCTTCGAAGCTCTCGGCTTCAAGCACTACAAGGGCGATATTTTCATGAGCGACGATACGCTGCGCCGGCTCGCGATCGACCGTATCTACGACACCTATATCGACGAAGACGAGCTGCGGATTTGCGACGCAGTTACCGGCGAAATCGCCGATTCGCTCGAGCCGCGGCCCTACTCCTCACGCGAGTTCATCCGGGAGATGGGCCGTTACCTGCAAAAGCGCGAGAAGACCTCCAGCTCGGTCGTTCTCTCGGCTTTCGAGAAGGACGTGCCGATCTTCTGCCCGGCGTTCAGCGATTGCAGCGCCGGCTTTGGATTGATCGCGCATCAGTGGAAGAACCCGGACAAACACCTGAGCATCGACTCGGCGAAGGATTTTCTCGAGCTGACGAAGATCAAGATCGGCTCAAAGCAGAGCGGTTTGTTCATGATCGGCGGCGGCGTGCCGAAGAACTTCGCGCAGGACACGGTTGTGGCCGGCGATTACCTGGGTTTCGATGTCGGCATGCACAAGTACGCCATCCAAATCACGGTGGCGGACGATCGTGATGGCGCGCTTTCCGGCTCTACCCTGAAAGAAGCGAACTCCTGGGGCAAAGTAGATCTCGGCGCCGAGCAGATGGTTTACGCCGAGGCAACCTTGGCGGTGCCCCTGATCGCCGGATATGCGTATCATAAAGGCAGTTGGAGGAATCGAAAACCGCGCGCCTTCGCGAAGCTGCTCGATGCTCCGCAGCCGCAAGCTGTATCTTCCCGCGAATTCGCCGAAGCTCTCGCGTCGTAACGCTTCGTTGTAGCGACGGCGCTCTGTCGCCGTAAAAACGCGCAGATTCCAGCCAACGCGTGTCACGCCGACAGAGCGGCGTCGCTACAACCCGGCGCACGCTTACCCTTCCCAAAAGAAACTGGTCGGCCGCTCAATTTCCGGCGGAAGACTTTTGTGCACCGGGCAGTTGAGTGCAGCGCGTTCGAGCAGTGCGCGCTGCGGCGTCCCTGGTGGCAGCGGGATATGCACTTCCGAGGGCAACGCTACGATCCGCCGCGGCGCGTCTTTCGACATCTCTTTGCTCACTTTCACCGTCATGCCTCTTACATCGACGCCGTGTTCCTCGGCCGCGATTCCGACTGTCGTCAACATGCAGGTGCCGAGCGCGGTTGCGACAAGATCCGTCGGCGAAAACGATTCCCCTTTGCCCTTGTTGTCCAGCGGCGCATCCGTCCCGATCTCCCGCTGTGAAGGCCCGTGCGTGGCCGCGCAGTGCAAATCACCAGTGTAGCGGATGGAAACTTCGACCATGCCAGGAGTATGCGCGCAATCCGAGAGCTGTCATCCTGAGCCGCGAAGACGGCGAAGGGACCTCCCAGCCGGTGGTGGATCACGCATCTAGTGTTTGTGTGACGGTGAGAAAAGCGGGAGGTCCCTCGGCGTCTTCGCAGCCTCGGGATGACCGCGCGAAGCGCGGGCGCAATTTGCCGGATCGTCGCGTTACGCCGGATTCTTCGATGCGTCGCGCAAAGCCTTCACGTGATCGTGCACAGCTTTCACCGCCGTGTATTGCCGCGACACGGCATCGCGCACCGGCTCGGGCAGATTCGCCTCCATGGCACGTTTGAATTCCGCCAGAGCGGAATCCTCACCTCGCTCGCATTCCTCAAGAATCGCATGGTCGTCCTGCTTCGTGATCGCGGATTTCAAGTTCATCCAGGCCCGGTGTAGCGCTCCCGCCGTGCTGCTCGTCTTCTCGGGGTCCGGTTCGCCCAGGTGAATGACATGGTTCTGCAGCTCGCCGACGAATTTCGCGCGCTGCAGGGAATATTCACTGAAGAGCGTCTTCAGTTGCGAATCCTTCACCGCTTCGGAAGCCTGACGAAAACCTTCCTGCCCGTCCTTTAGTGTTTCGATCAAGCTGTTGAGGGTCGAAATCAATTCTTTGGTTTGACTCATGCAATCAATACGCACGCCGCGCGAGAATGGGCGTTCGAATTTTCGGCCACAAGTTGCTCCCGCGCGAATCGGCCTTTAGCGTGAGCCCATGAACAACATTCGGACAGGAAAAGATTTGACCAAGCAAGCGCCCCGCAGCCCGAAACAACGGCTCGGTGGGTATGTGATTGTCGCCCGCACCCTCGATAAATGCCGCGCGCTGCTCTGGGGGAATATCGGCGAATATCATTTCGATTGTCCCCTCGATAACATGCTCTTCGGCTGGAAAGGCATTCGCGGGGATGACTTCAAAGCGGCCGTGGAAAAAGGCGCGAGCGACGAGGAGATGGTGCGCTGGGTGAACGAGCACGGCGAAAAGAAGACGCCGCAGGAGGTGCAGGCCTGGAGCGATCAAATGATGGCAGCCAATCCATACGAGGACCCCGAAAAGCGGGAGTGGTTCGTGGAACAGGTCAAGCCCTATAACCTTGATCCGGCGAAGACCACCCTCTTCGAATGGCTCGACGTGGACGATCGCGAGAGCTACAAAAAAGCGGCCTAGCCTTTGGCCCTCGCTGATCCGGAGTGCGTTTCGTCCGGATGAACGAGCGCCGGGATTGCGGACAGCTCGGAAGTGTTCAGTTCTGTCCGCCGCCAGGGTCGCCAGACCGCAAGGAGCAGCAGCGCGCTGTAGAGTGGCAGGACGGGGAAGATATAGCGCAGTTGCTGGCAGGACCACGAGGTGGCATCGAGGACCGCGAAGAGCGTCAAGCGGGAAACGATCGTTACCAGAAGCAGCGTCATCGCGACCGTCCTCGGATCGGCCAGACTGATGCGCGCGCCGCGCACGCGACGCGCAACTAAGAGGAACGCCGCAGCCGGGGACAACCCGATGACGAAGTAGGGGTGAGCCGCGCCGAGCGCGCGTTGCAGGCGCGCCGGTTTTTCAGCTCCATCGCCGCGACGGCCAGTCATTTCCGAATACAAGCTGCGTTCCTCCGCAGTAAGGATGGGATCGTCGTGTCTTGCCAGCGGCTGGTAGACGGCAAAGAAAAAGCCGCTCATCCGTGCAAAAGATTGCGGGACATATGGCAGCCACCTCATCGCCGCTGGGTCGAGCGGGCCAGCCCAAACCGGCCGCCGCGGCACTTTCCCATCGCGCGTTGCCCGATCGATCTCGCGCGTCATTCTCTTATAGAAGCGTTCCGCTTTGCCAGGCGAGGCATGCTGGCCTGCAGCGTCAGCGGCATTCCGCAATGCCCAAACCATCAATCCGGCGGAAATCTCCTCTGGAATTCCATATGACTGAAACGTGTTTACCTCCCAGCGCCGGCCGACCTCGCCCTCCAGGTGTGGCCGGAGCTTGGCGAAGCTTGGGCTAGCCTCGTAAGCCAGCCGACGCGTCGCGCGCGTCACTGGAACGAAGCGCTTCACTTCCGCCGGCCGGATCGAGAGGAGCGCCTTGTAGGCAGAGACAAAACTCGGCGCGCTCATGGCAGAGCGCGCGTAGCTCCCAAACGTTCGCGCGTTTGCCGCGTAGAGCGCGAATATGAGAGCCGCGGCGACGCCACACATGACGGCAACCGGCGGAATCACCCTCAGCCAGTTCTCGCCTGCCGAACGCGCTCGCATGAATGCTAGAGCCGCAAAGGCGGCGAAGATGCAGAGCACGAGCACGCTCTCTTCTCGCGTGTTCCAGAGCACGGCCAGGACGATGCCCGTCCAGAGCGTGTGCAGTTTGCGCCGTGTGAGCAGCGTCAGAATCAATCCGCCGACGACCAAGGGGAGCACGGCACCGTAAAACGTGTCCGCCATCGTGTAACCGTTCATGATGAAGCTGGCGGGATGCAGAATGGCGAGGGCGTAGATCGTGAGGCAAAGCGCAACCGAAGCGCCGGCCCGACGCAACGCGATGATCAAGACGACGTAGCCGCTGAGGTATAACACCTCGGCAGCAAAACGCAGGGAAATCCCCGCCGCGTGCACCAAAGCGATCCACAGCGGATAAGCCGCCGGCCGGATGAACGCCGCCCAGCTGTAGGGCTCACCCCAATACCAGCTGCGTGCGGAGCGGAGATACCACAGCGCATCGAACCACGTCGCGCTGCCGTAGATGTCCTCCCCGTGCACCAGCCAAAGCTTGAAGAAGCTCAGCAGCAGAACGCCGCCAGCGAGTCGCACCGCGGGAGCCTGTGTTCTGCCGCCCATTCGGCACAGCTTTAGCGAACGCGAGGAGCTGGAGCAAACCATTCGCTGCCGCCGCATCTCTTGCCTCGGCGCCTCGTGCACGGCAACGTGCGCAATGCATCTCGCGTCCGGCGCAGGGACTACACCGGCGCGGCCGGCTCCCGCAGAGGCGAAGGTCGAAGTTTCGGTTGTCCTTCCCTGTCTCGACGAGGCGGAGACAGTCGGCATTTGCGTGCAAAAGGCCCGCGCATGGATCGAAGCAACCCAGGTGCGAGGAGAAGTAATCGTGGCGGACAACGGCAGCACTGATTCATCCGCTCGCCTGGCGCGTGAAGCAGGCGCCCGCGTGATCTCCGTTCCCGAAAAAGGCTACGGCAGTTCACTGATGGCCGGGATCAACGCGGCGGCCGGCGAGCTGATCATCGTAGCGGACGCCGATGACAGCTATGACTTGAGCGATCTCGAACCTTTCATGGTGAAACTCCGCGCCGGTTATGATCTCGTGATTGGCAATCGATTCCGCGGCGGGATCAAGCCGGGCGCAATGCCGGCGTTGCATCGCTATCTCGGGAACCCGCTGCTCTCAAGCGTCGGCCGCCTCTTCTTCCACAGCGCGTGCGGTGATTTTCATTGCGGACTGCGGGGCTTCAGGAAAGCCGCGATCGAGAAGCTCGACCTGCAAACCACCGGGATGGAGTTCGCGAGCGAGATGGTGGTGAAGGCGGCACTGCATGGGTTGCGCGTGGCGGAAGTGCCAGTCATTCTCTCGCCCGCCGGGCGCACACGCCGGTCCCACTTGCGCAGCTGGCGTGATGGTTGGAGGCACCTGCGCTTTCTCCTGCTTTACAGCCCGCGCTGGTTGTTCTTTTATCCCGGGCTCGGGCTCATGATCGCTGGCCTGATCGCCGGCGCCAGGCTTCTGCGCGGGCCGGTCTTGATCGAGAACGTAGCCTTCGATGTCCAGACTCTGCTCTATGCCGCGATCGCCGTCCTGGCCGGCTTTCAAGCGATCACTTTCGCCGTCTTCATGAAGGCCTTCGGGATGAGCGAGCGCTTGCTGCCGCGCGACGAAAAGCTCACGAAATTCCTGCGCTCTGCGACGCTGGAAGGAGGCGTGCTCATCGGCGCGCTCCTGTTTGTCGCGGGCCTGGGTGGATCCATCTGGGCGGTGCTCTCCTGGAGCAGCCATGCTTTCGGTCCGCTCGACACCTCAAAGACGCTCCGCATTATAGTTCCCTCCGCGACCGCCCTCATGCTCGGTCTACAAATCATCTTCTCCAGCTTCTTCCTCAGCGTGCTCGGCTTGAAGCGGCGACAATGAGAACCCCGTTCGACAGTTACGCCGCCGCTTATGATGCCACCCTGAACCGCGCGCTTGCACTCTCCGGCGAAAGCGCCGCCTACTTCGCACGCGAACGGGTCACCTGGCTGGCAGCTGAACTTCGGCGACGCAGCCGGCGCGTGTTCTCAGTCCTGGACTTCGGCTGTGGCACCGGTTCAACCACGCCGTTCCTGCTCGAACATCTTGGCGCGGAGCGCGTGCTGGGAGTCGACGCGTCACGCGAATCGATCGATCGTGCGCGGGAGCGATACGGCTCCGGGCGCGCCGAGTTCAGCCCGCTCGAGAGCTACGAACCGGCGGGCACCTTCGACCTCGCCTACTGCAACGGCGTCTTCCATCATATTCCTGTAGGCGAGCGGGCGGCCGCGCTCGCGTTCGTCCGGAACAGCCTTCGGCCGGGCGGGCTCTTCTCACTTTGGGAAAACAACCCGTGGAATCCCGGCACCCGTTTGATCATGAGCCGCTGCGAGTTCGATGCCGGGGCGCTTCCGCTTTCGGCAAGCGCTGCCAGGGAGTTCCTCCGCGCAGCGGGATTTCACGTGCAGCAGACCGATTTCCTCTTCGTTTTCCCGCGCTGGCTGCGCGCGTTGCGCGTGATTGAGCCAGCCCTTTCAGCTCTCCCGCTCGGCGCACAATATCACCTTCTCTGCGAAGTTGCCGCAACAGCAGAAGTCTCGCGATAGCTGGAAGTGCGACCGGGCCATTCGCCGCCCGAGATTCGTTTAAGAAATGCCAGCACCGCAGCAGGCTGCGCCCGCATCTTCTTTCACCATGGGCATTTCTCTGAACCCGCAGCATCTCAATCGCTACCGCCAGATCGCCTGGCTCTTTGCGAAATACGGTCGCTCCGACCTCGTCAAGCAGACGGGGCTGGAGGAAACCCTGGAGGCGGAGCAGCGCGCGACGCCGCAGGAACAGGCCAAGGCGAGCGAACTGGCGGATGATCTGGAAAAGCTCGGCCCGACCTTTGTGAAGCTGGGCCAACTCCTCTCAACC
>JBHENA010000064.1:6543-14441 GCA_046262275.1 Chthoniobacterales bacterium | reverse complement strand
GGTTAGACCAACGCGGTCGCACCTTATTCGAACCAAACTCCGGCCGGGGCTGCATGTTGCCCGCGCGCCCGTGTCACGGATTCCCTGGTGAGGGCGAACCACTCGGCGACGGTATCGGAGAAGACGCGGGTATGATAGTGACGGTTTCGATCTGCTCACGGCGGCCCTTTTGCACGTTCGAATAAACGGCGAGCAGTGCCATCGCGAAAAGGATCGCGCCCATCAGGATCAGACCGCCGCGTGGTGCGGGGGATGATGGCGGCGGTGTCTTTCCTCCCTCGGGCGAATCCACCGGTGCAATATCAGCAGCGCGCCTGGCTGCGCAAACTCCGGCGGGCTCACACCGCCTCTTGCACTACTCCAGTCGCAGCGCGGCGATTGCGTCCATGACGCGCTGGCTCAAAGCCTGGTAAAGCTCCTTGCCGCGCGGTTGCAGATCCCTTTCGGTGAAATAAATCGGCTCCCCGACCACAATCGTGATCGGATGCAGGCGTAAACGTCCGCCGCCGCGCGGCAATGCCTCGTGCGCGCCGAAGATTCGCATCGGCTGGACGGGGGCGAGAGTTTTGGCGATGACGAATCCAAGCCCCGGCATCGCGGCTTGCAGTTCGCCGTCCAGCGTGCGCGCTCCTTCGGGAAAAACGACCGCGCCGTTGCCGCCTTTCACGATGCGGATGATCGCCTTCAAGGCACTGCGATCGGCGTTTTCCTGATCGACCGGCACCACGTTCAGGCGTGGCAGGAGAAAGCCGAGCAGCGGGACATCGAGCAACGTCTTGCGGGTTAAAAAATAGACTTCACGACCGGATGCGACGCCGGCCAGCGGAGGATCAAGATAACTCTGATGATTCATCGCCAGAATCATGGGACCTGTGGCTAGACGCCGTTCCTTGTGCAGAATCCGGAAGCGAAAAAAGATCCGCGCCAGGACCGCGACCAGGTAGTAGCCGCTCCAATACCAGAGATTCATGAACCTACGACGGCTGCTCCGCCTGGACGCTAAGGCCGGCCGTGTGTAGACGCTCGAGGATCGCGCTCACGACGCCCGGAACCGAAAGCCGGGAGCTGTCGATCACGCAAGCATCGCTCGCGATCAGGAGCGGTGAATCGCGCCGTGAAGAATCCGCCTGATCGCGCACCGCGATCCGATCTGTCTGCCCTTCGGCCGCCCGACGCTGCGAACGGATCTCCGGCCGCGCATCGAGGTAAAACTTGTAAGGCGTGTCGGGAAAGACCACCGACCCGATGTCGCGACCTTCCATGACCACGTCGTGGTCGAGCGCGTAAGCCCGCATTTTGTCCACCAGCACTTCCCGCACGCGCGGCACGCTGCTCACGAGCGAGACGCCGTCATTCACCCGCACGTCGCGCAGGTGCGTCGCGGGATCGACCCCTTCCACCAGAATGCGTGATTCAGCGTTCTGCAGGTCGCAATCAAGATGTGTTCGCTCGATCAGTCTCGTCACGGCGGTCAGGTCGCGGGGATCGATCTTCTGATTCAGAACGTGCCAGGTGATGGCGCGATACATCGCGCCGGAGTTTACGTAGATAAAGCCAAGCTTCTTTGCCAGCTCACGCGCGACGCTGCTTTTTCCTGACGCGGCCGGGCCGTCGATCGCAACCACGCGGCGAAAAGAAGCGGCGCCCGGGGTCATGGCGAAAGCGCGGGCCTCACCCCGGGAGCAGTGCTGATGCGCGAAGCGCGCATGCTATTCCTCGTCCAGCTTTGGAGCGAGCGAACTGATGACCGGTGTGGTGATACGAGTCCTTTTCGGATTCGTGATTTCTTCGAGCGCGGCCGAGAAGCCCGGGTAAGACTCGTGCACGCATTGCGCGTCCTGCACCACCGTTTCGCCCTCCGCGAAAAGGCCTGCGATAGCGAACGCCATCGCGATGCGGTGATCGCCGAAGCTCGGGACCCGCGCCCCACGCAAGGAACCGCGGCCGTGAATTTCGAGGCCGTCGTTCAGCTCGATCACCTGTGCGCCCATCGCGCGCAGATTATGCGCGATGGCGGCGATGCGATCAGTTTCTTTGACGCGCAACTCCTGCGCGTGTCGGATCGTCGTGATTCCGCTGGCGAGCGCGCCGGCCACCGCCAGGATGGGCAGCTCGTCGATCAGCTGCGGGACTTCCTTTCCCTGGATCACGGTCCCTTTAAGGGATGCGCCGGTAATTTCCACCGTGCCGCGCGGTTCGATCTGGTCCACGTCTTCGATCGCCTCGCGAACCTGTGCCCCCATTCTGATCAGAACGCCGAGCAGCGTCGTACGCGTCTCGTTCAGCCCCGCATCACGAACGAGGAGATGCCCGCCGGGTTGCGCGCCCGCCGCCACGAGCCAGAAAGCGGCGGACGAAATGTCGCCCGGGATGGTGAAATCACGCGACTCCGGAACCGCGTCACCGAAAACGCTCACGCCGCCGTCTTCTTCCTTCACGGTGCGAACGAGAAAATAGTTCAGCATCAGCTCGGTGTGATTGCGGCTGGGGGAAGGCTCGCTCACGGTTGTCTTTCCTTTGGCAAAGAGACCTGCCAGCAGGAGCGCGCTTTTCACCTGCGCGCTCGCGATCGGGGAATGGTAGACGCGACCCTGCAGGTTGCTGCCGGTGATGCGCAGCGGCGGACTCTCGTTAGGCCCTTCCGCCACGATATTCGCGCCCATTTGCCGAAGCGGCGTAATCACGCGCTCCATTGGCCGCTTCGAGAGAGTTGCGTCACCGACCAGGCGACTATCGAAGGGCTGACCAGCGAGTAAACCGGCGAGAAGTCGCATCGTGGTGGCCGAGTTCCCGCAATCGATGTCGCCAGGTGGCGCAGTGAGCAGTCGCTTTTTGCCGTGAACTACCAGCATCTCCGGCTCCGGTTGCTCGATTCTGATTCCGCACGCGCGCAGCGCCTGCACGGTGCGCATGCAGTCTTCGCTCGGCAGAAAACCGCGCAGCACGCAGACGCCGTTTGAGAGGGCCGAGATGATAACCGCGCGGTGCGAAATACTTTTATCCCCCGGGACCGTGATTTCAGTGTCGATTCTGGGAGCTCGTCTTACGCGGAATTCCATATTGATCTTGAGTGCTGCAATGGCGCGCGCAGGGCCACGGCAGAGACCGCGCCGTCGCACGCGAAGTGCACCATCTGATATACGGCCTGCTTGTCCAGCATGGCCGCGCTTCCGACCGCCGCTGCATGGGCGCTCCGCCGCTACCGGCCGACGGAGAGCTATGGGACCAGAAAGATCTTCTGGGTGTAGGGATCTTTTACTTCGGTGCCCGGAGCGTATCCGCGGACGTCTGTCATCTTATCCGGCGAGTAGGGGCTGCGGACAAAGCCGGGCTTTCCAGGCACGGGAACGCCGTACGGATAATCGCCTTTAGCTGTTTGCGTGCTCGAAGCGGTCGGTGCCGTGGCTGCGGTCTGTTCCGGCGGTGCTTCCGGCGGCGGAGAGACTGGTTGCTGCGGCGCAGCGGTATCCTGGGGGAAAGGTTGCGGCTGCGGTGGGTATTGGCCTTGTTGGGCTGTTGGATAGCGCGGGACCGGGCGCTTGGTACTGCGCGGCGGCGGTTGGTCGGTCTCGCATGAAGTGAGGGCAAAAACCGCGAACCATGCAAGAGAGAGCGAAAATTTCATAGGCGATAAAGACGAATCTATCTTCGTTCTAATTCAATGCCGGACGGCTGACAATGTTAATTACTAACAGCGCGAAAGCGCCTCCAGATCGTCGGCAAAAAATACAATTGCCCGCCTGGCGGCTTTCGAATCAGAGAGCGACGATGCGACCGAATAGCAGCGAATCAATCCTGGTCGTAGACGACGACTCAATGAGCCGCCGTCTCCTTGTGCGCTCGCTCTCGGGCGCAGGCTTCAACTGTCGCGAGTCCGCGGACGGGACGGAGGCGCTCGAGCTTGTGCGCGCAGAAACGCCTTCTCTCCTCCTGCTCGATTTCGACATGCCCGGACTTAATGGTGCGGAAGTTTTGCAGCGACTGCGCGCCGACAAAGATCCGGGGATCGCGCAGTTGCCCGCCATTATGCTCACCGGCCATGCCGGCGAAGTGAGTGAAGTGCGTTGCCTGGAAGCGGGAGCCGACGATTTCGTGACCAAGCCGATCAACCAGGCGGTGTTGCGCGCGCGGATCGACACCCAGCTGCGGCTGCGTTCCATGCGGCGCCAGCTTCAACAGCAAAATAAAGAGCTCGAAGCCTGGCGCGCGAATCTGGAGCGCGACCTGGCGGCCGCGCGGCTGACGCAGCAGTCTCTTATTCCGCAGAAAGGCCCCGCGCTGGAGGGCTGGGATGTCGCGGCCGTCTACCGCCCCGTGATTCAGGTGGGCGGGGATATTTATGGCTGGCTACGAATGTCGGACGGCCGCACCCTCTTCTGGATCGCTGATGCGACGGGACACGGAGCCTCCGCAGCCCTCCTCACCACCCTCACGAAACTCCTGTTTCACCACGGAAGCGTCGAGCACAAGATGCCGGCGGCGATCATGCGCGCGGTCAACAATGATTTCCGCAGCATCTTTGGCGCGCGTTCGTTCATGACAGCGATGTGCGTCGCGCTCGATCCGGCGAGCGGTCGCGCCACCGTGGTGGGAGCGGGGCATCCGCCGTTGTTGATCGCGCGACGGAACGGCAAAACGGAAGCCATGGCATCCTCCGCGCCCCCTTTGGGATTAGTCGAGCAATCGGACTTTGCGGAAACGTTTGTCGACCTGGCGAGCGGCGACGCCTTTCTTCTTTACACAGATGGATTGTACGGCGCCGAGCATCCCGATGCGCCTCGCCTCACGACCGCGAAACTGGCAGAGATGCTGCAGCCCACCGGGCCGAGCGCGCAGGCCATGCTCAACCGAATCCTGGAGCAGGCGACCACTGGCCACCGAGAAAAACCGCTGCCCGATGATGTCGCGGCCATCGCAGTCAAGCGTTTGGATTGAGCGCGACAAAGTTTTGCCCCTGCAAAATTAGTATTGCCCTGCCCCGGGTGAAGCATTAATCAGCCTCTATGCCGAAAACCACTTCCACAAAGACCCCCTCGAAACGGAAACCGAACGCCGCCTTTATGCGACCAGTCGAGCCGGATGAAAAACTCTCCGCGATCGTCGGTTCCAAACCACTCCCACGCTCCGAGCTGACCAAGAAGCTTTGGGATTACATCAAGAAGAATGGTCTGCAGGACAAGAAGAAGAGAACGCAGATCAATGCTGACGACTCGCTCCGGCCCGTTTTCAACGGCAAGAGCCAGGTCAGCATGTTTGAGATGACGAAACTCGTCTCCGGACACATCCGCTCCTCGTAAGCGCACTTCCTTTCCTGCTGGCCCGGCGCACGGTCGCCGGGCTGGCTTTGTACGGATGTCTCGCTGCTCGAGGGAGCGGTCTCACTGCCTCCCCTTGCAGAGCGCTCGAACTTGCCTGAGGCTGATCGCGTGAAAACCTTCCGTTCGCTTCTCCTCTACACGGGATGCATCCTCGCGTTTGCTATTGGCTCCGCCTCGGCCAAGCCGGGCTGGATGACCGATTACAAACAGGCGCAGGAAGAGGCGAAGACGAACAAGAAACTTCTCCTGGTGGATTTCACCGGCTCAGACTGGTGTGGATGGTGCATCCGGCTGGATCGCGAAGTTTTTTCCCGGCCGGAGTTTAAGGAATACGCGAGCAAGAATCTGGTCCTTTTGGAGGTGGACTTCCCGCGAGGAAAGGCACTGCCTCCCGCGCAAAAGGCGCAGAACCAGGAGCTGGCGCAGCAGCATCGTATCCAGGGTTTTCCCACGATTGTGGTTCTGGACAGCGATGGGAAAAAAATTGGGGAGCTTGGGTATATGCCGGGCGGGCCTGCCGCTTTCATTGCTGAGCTGGACAGGCTGCGCAAAAGCTAGGAGCCGTTGAGCGGGTTACGCTCCTTGGAGTTCGGACGCGCTGCCGCTTGAGCAGCTGTTGCAGCTACACCCGACTAGTTCACTTTCCCGACCTCGAAGGTCCGCTGGAGCGCGTCGGCCAACTCAGTGCGAGTAAACGGCTTTGGCAGCGCGCCGCGGAAACCGTAGGCGAGAAACTCCGAGAGCGCCGCTTCATCCGAATACCCGCTGCAAATAATCGCGTTCACCTGTGGGTCCATTCCCCGCAGCCGCTCGATCGTGGCGAGGCCGCCCAGCCCTCCGCGCACCGTCGCGTCCAGGATCACAGCCTGGAAATTCTCCCCGCGCCGTAGCGCGCGTTCGTAAGTTTTGATTGCCTCCAGCCCGTCCGGCACCGCCGTCACCTCATAGCCGAGCGTGCCGAGCAACTGCGAAGTCAGCTCGCGAATCGCCGCCTCGTCGTCCATGATCAGAATGCGTTGATGGTTAAAGTGGAATACACGCTCCGTCACTTTGTGGTCGACCACGGTTGGCCTGCCCTTGCTGGCCCGCAGGTAAAACGCGAACGTCGAACCTTCGTTGGAAGTCGCTTCCAGATGCAGCAGGCCGCCGTGCTTCTTCACAATTGAGTAGCTGATTGCCAGCCCCAGGCCGCTCGCGGTCGGCTTGGTCGTGAAATAGGGATCGAAGATCTTGCTCTTAAGTTCTTCTGGAATTCCCTCGCCGCGATCCGCGACCGTGATCTTCACGTAGCGCCCGGCCGGAAGCATTCCCTTCTCTTTTAGCTCCACATTTTTTGCGCAGATGCGGACCGTGCCGCCGTGGGGCATCGCTTCCCGCGCGTTCAACATCAGGGCGTTGATCACCTGCTCGATTTGACCGGCGTCGACCTCCGCTTTCCACAGGTTCGAAGCAATGTCCATGTCGGCGCGCAAGTTCGAGCCGTAGAGCGAAAATTCCGCGGAGTGCTCGAGCAGTTGCGTAAGCGATACCACCTTCTTGAGCGGCGCGCCCCCTTTTGAAAACGTCAGCAGCTGACTGGAAAGATGGGCCGCGTGTTGCGCCGCCTGTCCAGCTTTCGAGAGGAAGGAGAGCAGAGCGCCCCCGTCACTGGGCGCCTCGATTTGCGCGAGTCCGATGTTGCCGGAGATGACGGTCAGAATGTTGTTCAGGTCATGCGCGATCCCGCCGGCGAGCGTGCCTAGCGATTCGAGCTTGCTCGTGGTCAGGCGCTCGCCTTCGGTGCGTTTTCGTTCCGTGATATCACGGAAAAACACCGAGACACCGCCGCCGCTTGGGTAGGCGTGCACCTCAGTCCAGGTTTTGCCGTCGGCGTTGGCGGCTTCGAATTCCACCGCTACCTGCTCCGCCATCACCTTGCGGTAGTTCGCCTCGAAGGGGGACCCTTTAAGCTCCGGGAACTTTTGCCAAAGCGACGCACCATAAAGCTCATCGCGCTTGCGGCCCAGCAGCATCTCTGCTTCCGGGTTCAGGTAAGTAAAATTCCAATCCCGGTCCACCGCGAAGAATCCGTCGGTCGTGTTCTCCAGAATGTTGGTCATGGTCCGCGCGGATTCCTGAAGCGCGGCGCGCGCCTGATTGCGCTCGGAAAGATCGCGAATCTGACGTTCCGCCACGGAAAGACGCACGTTGAGCAGACCCACATCCAGCGGCTTGGTCAGGTAATCGTTTGCACCGGCTTCCAGCGCCTGTTGCAGGTCCTCGGTGTCCCCCCGAGCGGTCACGAGCAAAATGAACATCTCGTCGCCGCGTTCCTGCGCGCGCAATTGCCGGCACAATTCCACTCCGCTTTTCCCCGGCAGCATCCAGTCCAGGATTAGAAACGCGAAGCTCTCCGCTCCGAGCGCTGCTTCGGCTTCCTCGGCGCTGGCTACCGCCACCACGTCGTGGCCGCGGCGCTGGATCAGCCGCTGCAGGTTGCGCCGGCTGTCAGCATGATCTTCAACTAGCAAAATTTTCATGAATCGAGAAGCCCTGTCGCCCCAGCAAAGGTGCTATTCCTGAAGCTGAGCAGGAAAACTG
>JBHENA010000064.1:731-6533 GCA_046262275.1 Chthoniobacterales bacterium | reverse complement strand
CCGCTTTTCGAGGAGGAGCGGCGGCGCCCTTCTGCCCACCCTCCCTGGCAGCGGGATCTCACCTTCCAGTCGCCCTGCTTTTTTTTCCAAAAGCATGACGCAATAACATCGGCCGGGCTCTGTTGCGTTGAACGCTCGCTCTGCTAGATACAGCGAAGTTTCAGGATCGATCTGCCACGCTTCATGTCTGTCACACGGTTGCTTTTGCTTGGCGGGATCGGCCTCCTGGCCGCGCAACCGCTTTGTGCCCAAAGTAATGCGTCGAGCGTCGACCGTGCCGCAACCGTGCCGGTGGCCCGGCCGGCGGAGCCCGCGTCCAGGACCACCATCCAGCTGGTTGCCCAAGCACCGGCTGAACCGCGGATCACTTTTAACTCCGTCCACGTGGACGGGCCCTACATAGCGATGACATTCGACGATGGCCCTCACGCCACGTTGACCCCAAAGCTGCTCGACCTGCTCGCCGCCCGCCGGATTAAAGCCACCTTCTTTGTCGTCGGCCAATGCGCCGCCGAATACCCCGAGATCGTGAAGCGCGCCGCGCGCGAGGGACACGAAATTGCGAATCACTCGTGGTCTCACCAAAATCTTGGCAAAATGGGAGATGAAGGAGTGCGCCGCGAGCTTCAGAAAGCGGACGACGCTATCGAAGAGGCAATCGGCACACGCCCTACCCTGATGCGTCCGCCATACGGATCGCTGACGCCGCGGCAGAGGACGTGGGTTCACGAAGTGTGGGGCTATCGAGTCATTATTTGGGATGTCGACCCTTTGGACTGGAAACGGCCCGGCCCTGCCGTAGTAACCAGTCGCATCGTAAACGAGACGCGGCCCGGCTCGATCATTCTCGCGCACGACATTCACCCTCCCACGATCGAAGCGATGCCTGCGACGTTTGAGCAACTTCAAGATAGGGGCTTTAAGTTTGTCACTGTCTCCGAGCTGCTCGCGATGGCTCGCCCGGCTCCGCCGAAACCCGCAGCCACGCTGGCACCAACAGCGCGACCACCAGTTGGCAGCTCGCCTGGGGACGCTTCAGCAGGCCGGCCGAAAGCGTAACCGCGGCATGCTTGCCGACGATTACCTGCAGCTTCGGAGCGAGCTCGAAACTGCGCTCGCCGCCTTGCTCAAGCTGAGCTCGGAAATGCGGCGCGATCCCGCAAGTCTCGACACGCTTCAGGGGCTGCTGACGGATATCCGGGAGCCGCTTCTCTTCGTCGTTGTGGGCGAGGTCAAAGCCGGAAAATCTTCACTGCTCAATGCGCTCTTCGGCCAGGAGTTTGCCAAGGTCGACGTCCTGCCAGCGACTGACCGTGTCTACATCTTTCGCTACGGCGAGGAGGAACGTTTCGTCGATGTTTCACCGCAGCTCACCGAGCGCTATCAGCCGATCGCTTTTCTGCGCGACTTCAATGTCGTCGATACCCCCGGCACCAACACGATGGTGGCGGAACATCAAACCATCACCGAGACCTTCATCCCGCGCGCCGATCTGGTCCTCTTTGTCTTTTCCGTGACCAATCCCTGGACGCAGTCAGCCTGGACCCTGCTCGATCTGGTGCAAAAAAAATGGCTGAAGAACGTCGTTTTCGTCCTGCAGCAAGCAGACCTGCGCGACGACGCCGAAATCGCCATTATCCGCCGTCATCTCGAAGACACTGCCATGCAAAAGCTCGGCTTCACTCCGCCCGTCTTTGCCGTCTCCGCGCGCAAGGCGCTTCTCGCGCGCACGACCGGGTTGGATAAGGAACGGCTCTGGAATGAGAGCCAGCTCGGACCTTTGGAAAATCAGATCAATCGCATGGTCACAGAGGGTGGGGCACGCATGTTGAAGCTGCAATCCACCGCCACCACTACCGGTCTGGTGCTGGGGGAAGTGGCCGACGAAATTCGCGGCAGCTTCGAAGTGATTCTGCGCGACGAAGAACATCTCGCCCGTCTCACCGCCTTTCTTCAGGCGCGAAAGGAGCAGACGCTCCGGCAGGTGGCCGGGTTTTTGCGCGGGGTGGAGCGAGCCTGCCGGGACTGCGCCGAGCACGGCACGAAGCTGATCGAGGAGAAGCTTTCCTTCTGGAAAAGCTGGCGGCTGATCCTCAAACGCGAGCAGTGGCAAAGCGATTTCCAGCACGAGGTCGAGAAGAAGCTTCGAGAGACCGTGCAACCGCAGGTCGAGAACGCGGTCCAGGTGCTCGAGACCGACTTGCGCGGGCTCTGGCCGCAGTTGCAGGACATGATCGAGGCGCAGTTCGCCTCCGAAGGAAAAACGCGCCTCCGCAAAACGATGCCGGACTTCGCGCGGCAGCGTCGTGAGCTGTTGCAGTCGATTCAGCTCACGCTCATGGAGCGGATCGCGGGCAAAGGGATCGAGGAACAACTCGCGCGCATGTTTCGCGAAAGCGCCAGTTGGGTGCGAGTGCCTGCCGGAGTCGCGGCGGCGGGAGGGCTGGCCACCATCATCGCGGCCATGATCCACGCCTCGGTTGTTGATGTTACCGGCGTTATCGCGGGTTCCGCGCTCGTCCTCGGCACTTTCTTCGCGGTGGGCCAGCGCCGGAAGATTCTTCGCACCTATGAAAAAGAAATGGAGTCAAAGCGGGTCGAGCTGACGCGCGCGATCGAGCAACAGATGGAGCACGCGATCGAGTTATTCTACAAGGAGATCGCCACGGCATTCCAGCCGCTGGCGGCGTTTTGCACCACTGAACGGACTCGCTACGAACCGCTCTTGCAGCGTGTGGAGGAGCTGAAGCAAAAATTCGCTGCGCTCCGGCAGCGCCTCCCGCGCTGAGGAACGTCCCCGGCGGCATAGCAGCGGATCTGTTTCGGCGCGCCAGCGGCTTTGGAGTGTGCTGCGTCTACGCAGCGCTCCAGACCCGTGGCTTTGGGTTACATAACACGCGTGAGGAAAGCGGCGCGATGACGCGCCGCACTCGAAAGGCGGCGCCGAATTCCGCTGGCGAGGTCCCTCTCCCGCGCGTCCCACGTATCTGTTTGAGCGTGCGACGCTCTCAGTTGTCATCCCGAGGCTGGCGAAGCGCGCCGAGGGACCTCGCGCCTGCTCTCCAGATTATCATGCCCTCCTTCAGCGCAGGTCCAAGACCGGGCGTGAGGTCCCTCGCCGTCTGCGCAGGCTCGGGATGACTCGAAACCGCGGAGGGCTTGTGCAACGCTAAACAGATAGCTTCCCACAGGAAGCGGCTACAGGCGCATACGCAGCAGCTCCGCGCCTACTTCTTCTTTTTGTCGGTCGTTTCCTGGGCAACGCGCTGTTGGGTCAGCCGTTGTGCGATGACGAAATGGTTGTTGTCGCCGTAGTTGCGCCACGGACCGGGCGCGACGTCGCGCACCTCGACAAATTGCCAATCGGTCACGTCTGTCATTTGCAGCCCGAGGTAATCGCGCACCGCAGGAGAAACATCGAGACCAGCGCCGCGGTTCAGGTTCGGCTTTGGCCGCTCATTCTGAAAGACATACTGGAAATGATCGGTGCGAAACGGTCCGCAATCTTCCCATTGCGCATAGCAAACGCGATTCCCTTTCCGGATCGCAACCCAGCGCCCTTTGCAAACGGATTTTCCCGGCTCGGTGTACTGCTGTTTGAACCACGGGATGACCAAGGCCGCCTCGGGCTTGAACTGCCCGCGTGTCACATCGTTGTAGGGCAGCGCGACATAAAACGGGTTCTGCCGGGGCATGAAAGAGGCCGGGATGTAGTTGCGCCGCGCGGACGTCTCAGGCGTGTCGTAACCGCCGTAGTTCGCCGTCCAGTTCGCGTCCCACGAGCTCTTGTTGTTTGGCACCGGGTTATTCTCCGTCGGTTGTTCTCCGATCCAGAAAACAGTCGTGACGATATTGGTTTTCCAAGGGTAACGCTGCGTGCTGGTGCGCGATGAGGTCGGAACAAAAACCTGTGGCTCCACCTTTTGCATCGCCTGCTCGCGCAGCTTCATCGCGTACTTCGCGAAGTCGGCGCTGCTTTCGTAGGGCGACTGGCCGCGAGAAACTGCGGCCCCTCCCAGAAGCAGGAGAAATACGAAAGTTCTTCTCATTAAGCGATATGCCGCGCCTTCATTATCGAAAAGTCAGGGGGGAGGCAAGCCGTTTTCCCTCGTGGGAGGCGAGCCGCCCTGGTTGAATTACTGGAAAGCACTATCCATTCCACCCTCCCTGGGACCCCTGGCTTCCTATTCAGATTCTACTCAGCAGGGTCTCGCGTTTGAATCGGCGATCATCGAGTTCTGGATAGTCGAGCGTAAAATGCAACCCGCGGCTTTCTTTCCGGCTCAGCGCTGAATCCACGATAAGTGCGGCGACCGTGGCCAAATTCCGCAGCTCCAGAAGGTCAACGGTGATCTTGAAGTTCCAGTAAAACTCGCGGATCTCGCGCTGCAGGTTCCGCAGCCGGGCGCTGGCACGCTGGAGCCGCTTGTGTGTCCGGACGATGCCCACGTAATCCCACATCAGGCGGCGGATTTCGTCCCAGTTGTGATAGATCACGACCAGCTCGTCCACGTCCTGCACGTTGCCCGGTCTCCATTCCGGGAGCGCGATCGTCCGCGCCACATGCGCCGGCGGCTGGTCGCGGACGAGCGCGGCCCACGCCCGATGCGCAACGACCAGCCCCTCGAGCAGTGAATTGCTCGCGAGGCGGTTTGCTCCGTGCAATCCGGTGCATGCCACCTCTCCGATCGCGTAAAGGCCCGGCAAGGTGGTGGCGCCGTTCACATCCGTCTTCACACCGCCGCATTGGTAATGCGCCGCCGGCACCACCGGGATCGGCTGCTTTGCCATGTCCACTCCAAATTGCAGGCAGGTGTGGTAAATGTGCGGGAACCGCTCGCGCAGGAACTCCGGCGGCTGCTGCGTGATATCGAGGTAAACGCATTTTGCGCCCGAGCGCTTGATCTCGGCGTCGATCGCGCGCGCTGCGATATCGCGCGGCGCCAGCGAGGCCCGTGCATCGTAACGCGGCATGAAGTCTTCGCCCCGGCTGTTGCGCAAAATCCCGCCCTCGCCACGCACTGCTTCCGAAATGAGAAACGACTTGGCCTGCGGATGAAAGAGACACGTCGGGTGAAACTGAATGAACTCCATGTTTGCGATCGTCGCGCCCGCGCGCCACGCCATCGCCACGCCGTCGCCTGTCGCGATGTCCGGATTGGTCGTGTAAAGATAAACCTTCCCGCAGCCGCCCGTGGCTAGCACGAGCCGGTCCGTCCGGATGGTCTCCACGTCGCTCGTGGTTTCATCCAGCACATAAACGCCCAGGCAGCGATCTTCCGCCGCGAAACCGAGTTTGCCGGCGGTGATCAAGTCCACCGCCATATGGTTTTCGAGCAGTTCCACGTTGGGCGAGTGAGTGAGCTCGCGCAGCAGTGTTTTCTCGATCTCTAAACCCGTCATATCCTGCACGTGAAGCACCCGCCGCTTCGAGTGCCCCCCTTCCTTGCCGAGATCCGGTTCGCGATGGCCGGAGACCTCCCGCTCATCGAAATGCAGACCCAGCTCCGCAAGTTCGCGGGTCCGCGCCGGACCTTCGGTCACGATCGTTCGCACCGCAGCCTCGTCGCAAAGTCCCGCGCCAGCCTCCAAAGTATCGCGCAAATGCAGCTCGAAGGAATCTTCGCCGCTCGTCACACAGGCAATCCCACCCTGTGCCCACGCCGTGTTCGAATCCGCCCCTTTGCGTTTCGTGATCACCGCCACCGAGCCGTGCTTCGCCGCTTTTAGCGCGAAACTCAGCCCCGCTATTCCGCTGCCGATGACGACGAAATCGTATTCCTTCATCGCAGCCGGACATTA
>JBHENA010000064.1:0-721 GCA_046262275.1 Chthoniobacterales bacterium | reverse complement strand
CCGCCACTGCAAGGAGTGCGTTTTCCTCGACCCGACTCTGCTCTTGCAGGCTGTTGGCGTCGACAACTTGCACGTAATCGACGCGCGCAGCGGGCGCGGATTCGATGCGACTCCGTGCGGTGTTCACGATCCGCTGCGCCGAAGTTTCCCCTGCGCCGCGCACCAGCTCGACTGCTTGCAGAAGCGCTGCGCGCAATACCGGCGCCTGCGCCCGTTCTTCCGCGCTCAGGTATTGGTTGCGCGAACTGCAGGCAAGCCCGTCCGGCTCGCGCACGGTGGGCGCTCCGATAATTTCGATGGGAAAGTTGAGATCGCGCACCAGTCTTCGAATGATCGCCAGTTGCTGAAAATCCTTTTCTCCAAACACGGCCGCATCCGGCGCAAGCAAATGGAAGAGCTTCGTCACCACCGTGCAGACACCCTGGAAATGACCGGGACGGGAGGCCCCGCAGAGCGTCCGCGAAAGCGCCGTCTCCTCCACTGTCACAGACCGGTCGGCGAAATACATTTCCGACGAGCGCGGTCGGAAAAGAACATCCACGCCGGCTTCGCGGCAAAGGTCTTCGTCCAGCTGCTGCGGACGAGGGTATTTTTCGAAGTCCGCACCCGGCTCAAACTGCAGCGCATTAACAAAAATGCTGACCGTCACTTCTCCCTCCCTGCCCGCCGTCTCCCGTGCGAAGCGGATCAGCTCCAGATGCCCCCGTTGAAGCGCCCCCAT
>JBHENA010000063.1:14000-14457 GCA_046262275.1 Chthoniobacterales bacterium | reverse complement strand
TTGCAGAACGGCATCGATCCCGCCGCGATCGAAGGCCGGCGCCAGCCGGGTCCTCTCGCGGCGAGTGATGCGCCGATCTTCTCGTTCCAACGACCGGTGCGCGCTCTCCTGACGCTGCCGGCCTACGATCACAGCGGGAACGCGTGGTTCTTTACTGTGATGGGCGGCTTCAGCGCGAACGCTTTCACGGCGAACTCGGCCGGACAGCGCGCCCGCCAGATTGCCGATACGAGCGCGGAATTCGTTTTCCCGCGGCGCGGGACTGATCCGCTCGGGCTCGGCGCGCTGCGGCAGTCGGTCCTGCTCGACCTGCGCAACGGCTACTTCAGCAACAACAAGCTGGGGCTGTGGATCCACGTTTGGATCAGCTACACGAACAAGGCGCTCACCACCCGTGAAGGCAAGAAGACCATGAACGACCTGGCGCGCCGCAATGGCGGCGACCTCGATGGCACCG
>JBHENA010000063.1:444-13990 GCA_046262275.1 Chthoniobacterales bacterium | reverse complement strand
GAGCTGCTGAAGAAGGGCTTCATGACCAAAAAGGTGCGCCCGCTGAACGATCCTTTGCGCTACGCAGTTTGCCCGGTGATCAAGGACCCGACCGACGGCGGCATCGCGCAGGACCAATTCCTCGCCATCACCCGCAAACCGGACGGGAGCGCGCTGGAACAAGAGTTTCTGGACAACTTCGAGAGTCTGCGACTTACCGGCGAACCGGCGAATTAAACGGTCCGCAGCCACAAAGAACAGCAAATCGAAGCCGATCGCGTGCGTATCTGTTTAGCGTTGCACGAGCTGTCCGGCAGTCATCCCGAGCCAGCGGAGACGGCGAGAGCCTGCACTGAGCGAAGCCGAATGTGGACCTCCGACAGGCTATTCGACCACACCCCGAGAGCATTAGCGTGATCTCCACAGCGGATGTGAGGTCCCTCGGCGCGCTGCGCCAGCCTCGGGATGACACAGAGTAGAGCACGTGACGCTAAACACGTACTCCCGTGGGCGGGAGCTCTTTCTGCAAGCTTCCAGTTCCTACGATATGCTGTTAGTTTCTGGCGCTTATGCCTGCCAGGGCCAGACACCTTTGCGCCGCCGTTACCCTCTCGCTGATCTGCTGCCAGCTGGCGTCTGGGGAGGCTTCGATCGAAGGACGGGTCGCGTTGCCCAAAGGGAGATCAGCTCCGGTTATGACAAAGCGCTACGAGGTGGTCACGAAGGGCGGTGTGCTGGCGACAAATCCGCCGCTCGGCGTGGTTTATCTGGAGGGGAAATTTCCCGCTCCGCGCGCGTTGCGGAAGAAGGAAGTTACCCAGAAGGAGATGAACTTCATCCCGACGCTGCTGCCTGTGCAGGTCGGCACGACGGTGGAATTTCCTAATGAAGACGACACCTACCACAACATCTTCTCCTACTCCCCGGCCAAGCGCTTCGACCTCGGCCGCTACCGCCCGGATGAGCGCCCGATTCCATCGCAGGTCTTCGATAAGCCGGGACTGGTGACCTTGCGCTGCGATATCCACGAGCACATGCGCGGTCTGATTCTCGTCCTCAGCACTCCGCATTTCGCGGTCACTGATCCCGACGGCGGTTTCCGCCTCACTGGACTTCCCGCGGGCAAATACATTCTGAAAGCATGGATCGACAGCAACACGACACGCGAGCAGCCGGTCGAGCTCAAAAGCGGGTCGACGCTGCACGTCGATTTTCCGTGAGCGCGCCGCGTTTCGGAAAGAAAAACGGTGGGCGCAGCTTCCGGCTGAAGCTGTTCGTGGCGATGATGCTCGTCGTTCTCACCATGACGACGCTGGGGCTTTTTCTGGCGCAGCGCAAAGTGGCCATCGAAGCCGAGCGCGATTTGCTGCAGGATTTTCGGAACGAGCTGGCCACCTTGCACGGCGTGCAGGAGGTGCGGCAGGCCACGCTCGCGGAACGCTGCCGCACGCTGGTGGAACGGCCGCGCATTCATGCCGCGCTGGAAGACAATGCTCTCGATCTACTCTATCCAAGCGCGAAGGATGAATTGCGCGATGTGCTGGAGGCGGAAACCGAGCCCGTAGATGAGCCGCCGGGGCGCGCTTTACACGCGAGGTTTTATCGTTTTCTCGACAGTACGGGCGCGGTAATCCCGCCACCGGAGAATGCCGAGGTGGGCGAGCTGGGACCGCCCGAAGAAGCGCAACTCGCCTTGCCCCGGGTGCCCGAGCAACACCAGACCGGCTATCTGTTCCGCGAAACACCCGAAGGTGGCACGGTGGACGAGGTAATCGCGATGCCGATCATCTCCACGGAGACCGGGCAGGTGATCGCGGCGCTCGTGCTCGGGTTCAAGCCGGTGGAGTTCGGGCGCAATCGCGCCGGCTCGGGGATCAAGAGCGGCATCTGGCTCGGCGATCGCCTGCACCTGCCGGCGCTCGGCCTCACGGAACAAGAGGCATTGCGCGCGGAGCTGGCTCGCACGATTGCAACGCCGCAACCCGCCGAACGCAGCTTCGACGTGAACATCGCCGGCGCGCCGCACTTGCTCTTCTACAAACAACTGAATCCCGATTCGCTCTTCCCGCCGGCCTATGAAGTGGCGGTGTATCCGCTGGCCGAGGCCCTCGCGCGCCGGCAACAAATTCGCTGGCACGTTCTCATCGCGGGGGCCGCGCTGCTGCTGGGGGGCTTTGTGGCAAGCCATTTCGCCTCGATCCGTCTCTCCGCGCCGGTCGAAGAACTGGCGGTCACTTCCGAGAAAGACCGGGCCCAGCGCAAACGTGTAGAAGCGGCGCTCGAGACCACGAGTGAAGAACTGCAACGCTCCGCTCGCTTTTCGGCCGACGCTTCACATCAACTGAAGACACCCGTCACGGTTTTGCGCGCCGGCATCGAGGAGTTGCTCGGGCGAGAAGGGTTCGCGCCAGACGTATACAGCGAGCTCTCCGCCTTACTCCACCAAACCTACCGGATCACTGGCGTGGTGGACGATCTTTTGCTGCTTTCGCGCATGGATGCAGGCCGACTCCAGATCCAGTTCGAGACGGTGAATCTCTCCCAGGTGCTCGAGGAATGGATCGACGATCTCAGCGCCTTGCCGGATGATCTGCACGTTAAAGTGGACACTAATTTTCCTCCAGACCTGCAGGTGAAGGGTGAGAAGACCTACATCACTCTGATTGTGCAGAACCTGTTGGAAAACGCACACAAGTACAATGTCCCTGGCGGCC
Organism: Chthoniobacterales bacterium; assembly: GCA_046262275.1. GTDB lineage: Bacteria > Verrucomicrobiota > Verrucomicrobiia > Chthoniobacterales > UBA10450 > JACCTI01. The sequence continues at coordinate 11,297 of JBHENA010000063.1, read as the reverse complement.
GGATCTGCGTCGCCGCGGAAGAACAGGACGACTTCGTCGTGCTCACGGTGGAAAACACCGGCCGCCGGATTCCACCAGCGGCACGCGAGCATATCTTTGAGCGTTTCCATCGTGGGGCGGTGGGCGAGAATGTTCCCGGCCACGGGCTGGGCTTGAATCTCGCGCGCGAGCTGGCGCGACTGCACGGAGGCGACCTGCGGCTGGTGCGCTCGGATGAGGAGTGGACCGAGTTCGAGGTGCGATTCCGTAGCGCACGACAGCTCCAGGCGAACGGCGCGCGCCCGGCATGAGGATCGCCCGCCTGCTCGCACTGCTGGTAGTCTGCGCAAGCGAGAGGCTGGTGGCGCAGGAGTTTCTCGATCGCCTCGGCGAGCGGCTGACGCTGACCGCGTTCGACGACAATCTCCGCGCGCGCCTGAGCGGCACACTCGATCTCGAGTACTACCTCTTCCAGCAACCCCCTCCGGGTCTGATCGATGCTGACGGCAACGATCTCTTCAATCCGCGCCTAACGCTCTTCGCGGACGTGCAACTGGGGCCGAACGTCTATTTTTTCTCCCAGGCGCGTTTCGACCGCGGATTCGACCCAAGTGACCGGGGCGCGCAAGTCCGCCTGGATGAATACGCGCTTCGCATCACCCCGTGGGAAGATGGCCGCGTGAGTGTGCAGGTGGGCAAATTCGCCGCGGTGATCGGCAAGTGGATCGAGCGACACCTATCCTGGGATAATCCGTTTATCAGTGCGCCGTTGGTCTATGAAAACGTCACCCCGCTGGAGGACATGTCGGCACCCTCCTCCTACTACTACGACGGGTTGCTGCACGACGAAAAGTTCGAGTACATCCCTGAAATTTGGGGACCGAGCTATGCGAGCGGCGCTTCCATTGCGGGACGCGTCGGGAAATTCCAGTACGCCGCCGAAATTAAAAACGCCGCGCTGGCTTCGCGTCCGGAAAGCTGGGATGCCACCCGCATCGGCTTTTCTCATCCGACTGTAAACGCTCGCGTCGGATTCAAGCCTAACGAGATGTGGACCTTCGGCCTTTCCGCCAGTGACGGCGCATATTTTCGCCCGGATGCGAAAGCGACACTGCCGCCGGCAAAAGGTCTGGGCGATTACCACGAGATGCTGATTGCCCAGGACATCACCTTCGAGTGGCATCACCTCCAGGTTTGGGCGGAGTTTCATCAGGCGCGCTTTGAAATCCCGGAGATCGGGAACGGCGACACCTTTGGCTATTTTCTGGAGGCAAAATACAAGTTCGCGCCGCAGCTCTTCGGCGCCTTGCGCTGGAACCAGCAGTTTTTCTCCGATGTGTCCACTTTTACCAGCGGCCGTGTGCCCTGGAGCCAGGACACCTCACGGATCGAGGCGGCGATTGGCTATCGCTTCACTCCGCACGCGCAATTGAAGCTGGAATATTACGTCGAGCACAAGGAGAGAGCCTCGCGCGATCTCAGTCACCTGTTTGCGGCCCAGTTCACGGTGCGGTTCTGATTCACGACGCGAGATATGCACATTCTTATTGTGGACGACGAAGTTCGGTTGGCCCGCCACGTGGCCTCTGCCCTGACGGAGGCAGGTCACGATCCGGTAACGGTGCACGATGGGGAAGCGGCTCTGCGCGCGGCGACCGAAACGCCGTTTGACCTGATCGTCCTGGATGTGGCGCTGCCGGGGATCGACGGCTTCGAGGTTTTGCGCCGGTTGCGCGCCAAACGAGTCACGAGCCGCGTTCTGATGTTGACCGCGCGCGGCGAACTCAACGATCGGGTGACAGGATTGCAGATTGGGGCCGACGATTATTTACCCAAGCCGTTTGCGATGCAGGAACTGGTGGCGCGGGTGCGCGCTCTCAGTCGCCGCTACGCCGAGGAACCGGCGCTCGTTTTGCGGGTGGGCGATCTCTCTCTGAGCCTGGCGGATCATGCTGTCCATCGCGGCACAAACCGGATCGAGCTTTCTACGCGTGAATTGACCTTGCTAAAAGTGCTGATGCGCGAGCCGGGCCGTGTATTTACGCGCACGGAATTATGCGAGCGCGTGTGGGAGCGGGAACACGAATACGATACCAAGCTCGTGGAGGTTTTCGTCGGCCGGTTGCGCAAGAAAATCGGTCTTCCGCCGCTCATCGAAACCGTTCGGCACATCGGCTATACGATCAAGGAACCGGAATAGGCGGCGAATGCATTGATGCGGTTCGGTTCTCTTCTATCAGCGGTATCCCTGCTCCTTGTGCTGTTGCTGAATGGCTGCGCCGGCACAAGCGCGACTGCGGGTTTGACAACCAACGAAGGACCGCGTGTGAAGGAAATGGCGGAGCCGCAGAGGTAAGCGGTCGCCGCACCGAGATCGCAAAACATTTCGCGCCGCGCTGTTGCTCGGGCACGCATCCTGCACCATAGTCACGCTCTTCCTCCCTCCCCGCGGGCCTCGCCTGCGTCTCACGCTTCTCCCCATGTTCAAACACGATAAACTGAATCTCGTCCTCTTTGTCATCCTCGTCGGTCTCCAGGTTCTCGGCATCATCGCGCTTTTGACCCGCTTCGACTGGGGTTACCTCCCGATCATGCTCTTCATGTATCTCTGGGGCGGGATAAGCACTACGCTTTATCTCCATCGCTATCTCACCCACCGCGGATTCGAAATGCCGGCCTGGCTGAAGTTTTTCTTTGCCAGCGGCTCAGCGGTCGTGCTCTCGGGCGACCCGGTGACATGGGTGGGGGACCATCGTTACCACCATCTGAAATCCGACACCGAGGAAGACATCCATAGTCCGATGCACGGATTCCCTTACGCACACATGATGTGGCTGGTGCGCAAGCCGCCCGGCTTCCGCGAGCGGTCAATGCGATACGCGGCTGACGTGCGCAAAATCTGGTACTGCCGGCTCTGGGAGCGGCCGTACTTTTATATTATCCCGCACCTGCTGATCGCGGCGCTGTTTCTTTTCACGCTCGGCTCGGCAGGTCTGCTCTGGTGCCTCTACGTTCCCATGGTTGTGATCTACAATTTCACCTGGGCGGTAAATTCGATCTGCCACATGCCTTCCCTCGGCTATCGCTCCTTCGAGACGACCGATCACAGCAAGAACAACTTCTGGGTCGGCCTCGGCGCTTTCGGCGAGGGTTATCACAATAATCATCACGCCCAGCCGCGCTGCGCGGCGCACGGGCGCCGCTGGTGGGAGTTCGATCTGACGCGCTATCTCATCTGGGGACTGGAGAAGTGCGGCCTCGCCTGGAGCGTTCACTGGCCGAAGCCGGAGAAGCTCGAGACGATCGCTCCAGTTTCCGAAGACGAGGCGGGCGCAATGCTGCTCTTCGGCGCGCGAATTAAAGACCCGTCAGTCGAGGCCGCGGACGCGCAGCGCCGTCAGTAGGCGAGGTTTGGCGAGAGCCACTTCTCGATAAACTCCAGCGGCGCGTCCTTTCGTTTTGCGTAGTCCTGCGCCTGGTCGCGTTCGATTTTCCCGACCGCAAAATACTTTGAATCCGGGTGGGCGAAGTAAAGACCGCTGACGCTGGCGCCAGGATGCATGGCGAACGACTCGGTCAATGTGATGCCGGCGTTCATCTCCGCTTGCAGCAGATCGAATAGTGTCCGCTTCTCTGTGTGATCGGGACACGCGGGGTAGCCTGCCGCCGGACGAATGCCGCGGTAGCGTTCGCGGATCAGCTCCTCGTGCGAGAGCTTCTCGTCGGCCCCGAAGCCCCACGCGACGCGCGCCTGCTGATGCAGGTATTCGGCGAACGCTTCCGCCAGCCGATCTGCAAGTGCCTTTGTCAGAATGGAATTGTAATCGTCGTGCGCGTCGGAAAAATTCTTGGCGAGTTCATCCGCGCCAATGCCCGCTGTGACCGCAAAGCCGCCGAGGTAATCACAGGATTGCTGATTGCTTTTGGGGACGACGAAATCGGCGAGGCAGTGATTCGATTGGCCGGCTGGCTTCTGCATCTGTTGGCGCAGGAAATGGAATGTGGCCAGGCGCTCGGTGCGTGAGTCATCGGTGTAAATCTCCACATCGTCGCCGGCCGCGTTCGCCGGCCAAAAAGCGTAGACGCCGCGTGCGGTGAGCAGCTTCTCCGCGACGATTCGATTGAGCAGCTTCTGTGCGTCTGCAAACAGTTCCCGCGCCTGATGGCCGACGATCGGATCCTCAAAAATCGCAGGATACCGCCCGCGCAATTCCCAGGTGTGAAAGAAGGGCGACCAATCGATAAACGGAACGAGCGTGGCGAGGGAGAGTTGCGCCAGATCGCTGCCAAGCGTGCGCACACCTAGAAAGCTCTGCCTGGGCGGCATGTAGCTGCTCCAGTCAGTTCGTGTGCGGTTCTCTCGCGCCTGCTCGAGCGTAAGCATTTTGCGCGTCTCCGATTTTGCCGCGTGCGCTTCGCGCAAGGCGGCGTATTCGGCGCGGGTTTGAGCATGAAAACTTCCGTCGGCGCCATTCTTGATCAGCTTGTTCACGACACCGACTGCGCGCGAGGCGTCGAGAACATGCACGGTACTGCCGCGGTAATGCGGCTCGATCTTGACCGCGGTATGCGGGCGGCTCGTGGTGGCGCCGCCGATGAGCAGCGGCACTGCAAACCCCTCGCGCTCCATCTCCTGAGCGACGTGCACCATTTCGTCGAGCGAGGGCGTAATCAGCCCGCTCAAACCGACAATGTCCGCTCCACGTTCGCGCGCCGTCTGGAGAATCTTGGGCGCAGGCACCATCACGCCGAGATCAATGACCTCGTAATTGTTACACTGCAGCACTACGCCTACGATGTTCTTTCCGATATCGTGCACGTCGCCTTTAACCGTCGCCATCACAATCCGCCCCTGCGGTTTCGCGCCGCCCGTTTTCTCCGCCTCCATGAACGGCATCAGATACGCGACCGCTTTCTTCATTACCCGGGCGCTCTTCACCACCTGCGGCAGGAACATCTTGCCCGCGCCGAAAAGGTCCCCCACGACGCCCATCCCACGCATCAACGGTCCTTCAATGACGTGGAGCGGGCGCGGACTTTTGCGCCGTGCTTCCTCGGTGTCGGCCTCAATGAAATCGACGATGCCGTGAACGAGCGCGTGGGACAAACGCTCCTCCACCGGCGCGCTTCGCCAGGCCTCTTTCTCCACCGGGGCCTTATCCCGCGCCTTCACACTTTCCGCGAATTCCACCAGTCGCTCTGTGGCATCGTCGCGGCGGTTGAGCAGTACATCTTCCACGCGCGCCCGCAGCTCCGGCTCAATTTCTTCGTAGACCGCCAGCTGGCCCGCGTTCACGATCCCCAGGTCGAGTCCGGCGCGGATGCCGTGGTAGAGAAAAGCCGCGTGCATCGCTTCGCGCACCGCGTTATTGCCACGGAAAGAGAAGGAGATGTTGCTGATCCCGCCGCTGGTGCGCGCGCCCGGCAGGTTCGCCTTGATCCAGCGAACGGCTTCCATGAAATCCACCGCGTAGTTGCGATGCTCCTCCAGACCGGTCGCCACCGTAAGGACATTCGGGTCGAAGATGATGTCGCTCGGCGCGACGCCCGCCGATTCGGTCAACAGCTTGTAAGCTCGCGCGCAGACCTCGACCCGGCGTGGGAGAGTGTCGGCCTGGCCCTGTTCGTCAAAAGCCATCACGACCATGGCCGCGCCATAACGCCTGACGAATCGCGCCTGGCGCAGAAATTCGTCCTCCCCATTCTTGAGGCTGATGGAGTTCACGACCGCTTTCCCCTGCACACAAAGCAGGCCGGCCTCGATCACACTCCACTTCGAGCTGTCGATCATGACCGGAATGCGCGCGATCTCCGGCTCGCTTCCAATCAGGTTCAGGAAACGCGTCATGGCGGCTTCGGGGTCGATCATCCCTTCGTCCATGTTCACGTCCAGGATGTTGGCACCGCCTTTCACCTGCTGACGCGCGACCGCGACTGCGCCTTCGAAATCGCCCGCCAGAATGAGCTTCGAGAACCGCGGCGAACCGGTGATGTTGGTGCGCTCGCCAACGACAACAAAGCCGGTGTCGGCCGTAATCGTGAGGGGTTCAAGGCCGGAGAGCTGTAGCGTGGCGCATGCCTCCGGCTTGCGATCTTCAATCGTCCGCAAGCCGGAGGCATGCGCTACAGTCCGCGGCGGAGACTCGCGCACCAGCTCGGCGAGTTTGCGGATGTGTTCGGGTGTCGTGCCGCAGCAGCCGCCCACCACATTGAGCCAGCCGTTCTGTACCCAATCTTGAAGCTGCGGCGCAAGGCTCTCCGGCGTTTCCGGAAATCCGGTCGGCGAGAGCGGATCAGGCAAACCCGCGTTCGGATACCCGCTGGTGTAGAGCGGCGCTGTGTGGGCCAGCTCCTCGATGTAGGGGCGCATCTCTTTTGGCCCGAGGGCGCAATTCAATCCCACCACCAGCGGGTGCGCGTGTGAAATCGAGATGAGAAATGCCTCCACCGTTTGGCCGCTCAACATTCGACCCGAAAGATCGGTGACCGTCCCGGAAACCATCAGCGGAAATGTCCTGCCGAGCTTCTCGAATACCTCCACAATGGCAAAGAGCGCAGCCTTCGCGTTCAGGGTGTCGAAGACCGTCTCGACCAAGAACAGATCGACGCCACCTTCGATTAGCCCGAGCACCTGGTCGCGGTAGGACTGCCGGATCTGATCGAAGGCCACAGCGCGGAAGCTCGGATCGTTCACGTCAGGTGAGAGCGAAGCGGTTACTGGCAGCGGTCCCAGCGAGCCGGCGACGAACCGGCGCAGACCATCGCTCTCGGCCACTCGCTCGGCCGCCTGGCGCGCCAATTGCGCCGCCGTCACATTCATTTCATGAACGAGGGCGCGCAGATCGGTGTCATTCACCACGCGCTCGAAAAACTCCGGGTCTTTTCGGCCCAGGCGCGGTTCCTCGTGAAAGAGAAAATCGTGCAGACCGATCGTGGTCGCGCTGAAGGTATTTGTCTCAATCAGATCAGCGCCAGCCTTCAGATATTGCGCGTGGATCTCCTCGATCACCTCCGGCTTCGTGAGGAGCAGGACTTCGTTGCTCCCTTTCAGGTCCTTGCCTTTCCAATCGGCAAACCGACCCCCGCGGAACTGCTCTTCGCTCAGTTTGTAGCGCTGGACCATGGTTCCCATGGCGCCGTCGAGCACGACGATGCGCTGCCGCATAAGTGCTTCGAAGGGGTGCAGGATTTCCGCGGACATGAGCTGCGGAGAACTAACCTGTCTGATCGCACTCGGCAAGATACAAATCTACGCATCATGATGCGTAGATGTGTTCTTGTCGCCCCGAAAACGCGACTATGAACTCACGCCCGCCCGCGGATTATCGAGTAGAAGAGCGCGGCGGACGCCTCTCGGGTGCGGTCACGCTCTCCGTCTCGGCTGCGGTCGCTGCCAGCCTCTTGTGGTAAACACCCGGACCGTAGCGCTCTTCGACGATTGCCTCAGAAATCTTATCGGCCAACAGCTCGCGATAGGCCCCGCTCCGCGCTTGCGCGCCCTCTTTTCGGTTGCTCAGAAAGCCGCACTCCACCAGAACGGAGGGATAGATCGCGTTGCGCAAGACCCGGAAATTCGCCGGGCGCACCCCGCGATTCGACGCCCGCGGCAGGGTCATCAGCTTGCGCTGGATGCGTTGTGCCAGGCTCCGGGCGTAGGGCGATGAATAATAAGTCTCAAACCCATGGATACCGCGGCGGCGTGCATCGTTGAAGTGGACGCTGACGAAAATGGAATTTGGCTGCCGGTTTCCGATCGCGACGCGCTGATCGAGCGGAACGTAAACATCCGAAGAGCGCGTCATCACGGTTCGGAGCTGGGACTCGCGCAACTTGCGATTGAGCCGCTGCGCGACATCGAGCGTGACGACCTTTTCGGGCGGACCATAGCGGCGATAGGCACCGCTGTCCCTGCCGCCGTGACCCGCATCCACAACCACAGTGGTAAACGTGCCGCTGGTGTTTTCGCGCCGGGCGGTGCCGGAACTTGCGCAACTCGCCAGGAAACACACTGCTGTCAGGAGCGCAGCGTGCGCAGCCAGTCGTAGCATGCGGACTGATAGCTCAAACGTACAACGCCGCCACCGGTTTCCAGAGGAGAAGCGCATTTTTTCGGAATGGATACGCTGCTCCGTCGCGCCGGGCCGTTTCCGCAAAAAGCCCTTGTGTTTTGGCGCTCCAGATTTAAAGCCCTTACCTGATTTTATGGTGACAAGATTCGCGGTTCTTTCCCTCGTGCTGGCGCTAAATTTCCCCGGTTGCAAGAAGAACCCGAACGCGCCTGCCGGCACGCAGGTGTTGAACCCTTCGCCTGCTGCCACAGTCACCGCCGCGCCTACCGCGCCGCCAGTCCCGAAGGAAACCAAACCGCCGATCGATCAGAACGCGCAGGTGGTCATTTTGGGCTACCACCGGTTCGAAAAGACCGTGCGTCGCCCGGATACGGAAATGACGCCGGAGATGTTCGAAAACCAGATGAAGGAGCTGAAGGAGAAGAACATCCCCGTAATCGCGATGCAGGATTTTCTCGCTTGGAAACGGGGGGAGAAAAACATCCCGCCCCGTGCCGCCATCATCACGTTCGATGATGGCTGGAAATCGCAGTACGAGGTCGGCTGGCCCATCATGAAGAAGTACGGCTACCCGTTCACCCTGTTCATCTACACCGAGGGAATAAAAGGGATGCGCTTCGGCGGGGGCGCGGCCATGGGTTGGGAGCAGCTTGCCGAAATGCGCGACGCCGGCGTCGATATCCAGGCGCACTCCGCCACGCACCAGGACCTGCGCAAGCCTTACGACAAGGTGCAAAAGAAGCGCCTCAACCCGGAAGAGTATCAGCAGTTCCTGACGAACGAGATCATCGGTTCAAAGCAACTGCTGGAGCAAAAGCTTGGCATCAGGGTGAACTGTTTTGCCGTCCCCTTTGGTTACATCAATGATCCGGTGCGGGAGTTCATCAGGAAAGCGGCCTATGAAGGCATCTTCACGGTTTACGGCCAGCGGCTCACGTATGGTGCTCCTAACGATTCGTTAGGCCGTTACCTCATGGAAGGAAACAAGCCGAAGGTTTTCGCCGACGCGATTAACTTCACCGGCGCGACCAGCGGCGGCAGTGTGCAGGTGGCGGAGGTCTCGAAGGCGGAGATCCAGGCCCAGCCCGCCGATGGCGAGACGGTGAATACCGCGTTGCCATTGATCCGAGCGAATCTCAGCTCTTTTGGCCAGATCGACGAGAAGAGCATCCAGGTCCGCCTCAGCGGCCTTGGGCTCGTCCCGCATTCTTACGATCCGAAGACGCAGACCGTCTCGTATCAAGTCACGCAAAAGCTGCGCGACAGATCGTGCACGGTAATCGTAGGCGCGAAAGCGGGCGAAAAGAAGGTCGAGACCAGCTGGACGTTCAAGATTGAGGATGCGGGAGCGGCAGCGCCCGCTTCGCCTCCCCCGGCGGCAGGCGCCTCGCCTTCGCCGAAACCGAGGTAGACCCTCGACCGACAAGGTTCCGCCCTCGATGTTTTCGCAACTCGGCGACAAGCTTCAGGACATCTTCAAGGACCTGCGCGGGCACGGTTCGATCTCGGAAACCAACATCAACGATGCGCTGCGGCAGGTGCGTCTCGCGTTTTGGTGGAAGATGGGATAACGCCTTGCGCTCTGACCTGATGCAGTTCACCCTCCGAAGGAATGGGCTTAGGCGAGAAGGTTCGTAAGGAAGTAGGCGCACGCTCGCGCTCTAATCCGCTGCGTGAGCTGGAAGCCCTGAATCGCAATTTGCGTAGCCTCGGCATCACTTTGCCGCCACCGGATGCCCGAAACGTTCGAAAGTCTGTTGGTAAAGCTCAGCCGCACGAGCGTTGACTACCTCGTCGCGGGCGGCGTGGCTGTTTGCCTGAATGGCTTTGTTCGGACCACGGACGATATTGACATTTTGATCGATGCTTGGCCGGCCAATGTCGAGAGGCTGCTCGCCGCACTCGCGACCTTCGGCCAGGGCTTCGCGCGCGAACTGTCGCCGGAAGATTTTTCGCTGGAAGAGGGCGCTGTGCGCCTGAACGACGATTTTACGGTCGATATCTTTACGCTGATGCGGAGCCGGACCTTCGCCGACTTTGAAGCGAAAGCGGGCTCCCTAAAGATTGAGAACGTCGTCATTCGCTACCTCGCTCCGGAATCATTGATCGAGCTGAAGTCACTTTCTACCCGCGAGAAGGACCGCCTCGACGTTGTCGCACTGCGGCAGATAATGGCGGGCGCGGTGCCGCCCAGTACAACCGATCTGGTGGGCTTGACTCCGTCTAGCGACGCCGCACCGGAACAGTCGCGCTAAGCTGTCCGGCCGAAGCGGCAGATGGAAGTCCGCGGAGAGGAAAGCGCCGTCGAATTGGAACGGCCGCGCAACGTGTGCTACACGTCGCCTCCGCATGTTTTCCCAATTAGGCGATAAGCTTCAGGAGATTTTCAAGGACCTGCGCGGGCACGGGTCGATCTCGGAAACCAACATCAACGACGCGCTGCGGCAGGTGCGTCTCGCGTTGCTGGAGGCAGATGTCGATTTTCAAGTCGCAAAGAGCTTCATCGGGCGGGTAAAGGAAAAGGCGCTCGGCGAAGAAGTGCTCCGCAGCGTCACTCCTGGGCAACAGATAGTAAAAATCTTTCACGATGAGCTGAGTGCATTATTGGGAGGCGACGCGGCTCCGCTGAACCTGGAAAAACCGGCGCGCATCCTGATGGTGGGGCTGAACGGCGGCCGCCGCAGCCGGTCCAGCTCCGAGCGCCGCTTGCCCTCGGGCACCACCAGGAGGTCCTCCAGGCGCTGGATCAACTCCGGTGGGGCCGCCTTGGAGAGCTGGGACCACAGGCGGCGGGTGGCCCGCTCC
>JBHENA010000063.1:0-434 GCA_046262275.1 Chthoniobacterales bacterium | reverse complement strand
CCGCGAAGCTGGCGCGTCTGTTGAAGAAGCAAGGTCGCTCGCCGTTGCTGATCGCGTCGGACTTACAGCGCCCGGCGGCGATTGAACAGCTCGCCACGCTCGGCGGGCAGGTGGACGTGCCGGTATTTACCCCGGACGCGGCGGAGAAGGACGTGCGCCGCTCGGCCGCTGCAAGCCTTGAATGGGCGAAAACACAAACCGGCAATGTGCAAATCTTCGACACCGCGGGGCGGCAGGAGATCGACGCCGCACTGATCGAAGAAATCAAGCAGCTGAAGGAGTTTTTGAAGCCGCAAGAGATTCTGCTCGTGGCTGACGCTGCGACAGGCCAGCAGGCGGTCAGTGTTGCGACGCACTTCAACGATGCGCTCGGCATTACCGGCATCGTGCTGACGAAACTGGACGGGGACGCGCGCGGTGGCGCGGCCTTATCG
>JBHENA010000062.1:0-14487 GCA_046262275.1 Chthoniobacterales bacterium | reverse complement strand
CCTGCACCTCGCCCTCGCCTTCGGCAATGATCTTGCCCATTTCCATGGTCACGAGCTTGCCGAGATCGGCTTTCGCTTCGCGTAACGCGTTTCCAAGCTGTCGCACTGTCTCACCGCGTACAGGCGCCGGCGTGACGCGCCACTTTGCAAACGCCTCCTGCGCGCGCGTGATGGCGCGTTCGTAATCTTCCTTCGACGCGGTACGGACACGCGCGAGGAGCTTGCCGTCGATGGGGGAAAATTTCTCGATAACTGCGCCGCCGCCGCGCCATTCACCATCGAACGAACCCGGGGCTTCGTCGCCGATTCCGAGCTTCTCCAGGACAGAACGCATCACGTTTCGGGTAGGGTGGGCGTCTCGCCCGCCGGTTTTCGCGTCTCGCGGAAACGATCTTGGGAATCTCGTAAAGTTCGTGAAGGCGAGACGCCTTCACCGGCGGGCGGGACGCCCACCCTACCCGAGAACGACGCTCCACGCAGCCTTCTCATCGGCAAAGACGTCGGCATTCCTGCCGTAGGATCTCCATCGCTTCGTCCACAACTTCGGCTGTGATATCGAGCGCGGGGCGGAAACGGATCGCGCGCTCGCCCGATTTCAGCACGAGCAGGCCGCGGTCATAGAGTTCCTTCCACACCACATCGCGCATTTGGGGATCGGGAAGGTCGAACGCGATGAATAATCCCCGGCCGCGAACCGCGCTCATCATTGGACATTCAACGGAGAGTTCGCGCAGGCCAGAGACAATGCGCTCACCCATCACGCGCGCATTTTCGACCAGGTTCTCCTCTTCGATAATGTTGAGGAAGTGCTTCGAGCGCACCATGTCCGTAAAGTTGCCGCCCCAGGTCGAGTTCAAGCGACTGGGCAAACGGAACGCATTCTCCTTCACCTCATCCAGGCGCGGCCCGGCCATAACGCCGCAGACCTGCATCTTTTTCCCAAACGCCATCAGGTCGGGTTTGACGCCGAAATGCTGCGAGCACCAGGTCCTCCCGGTCGTGCCGAGACCAGTCTGCACTTCGTCGAAGATCAGGAGCATCTCGTTCTCGTCGCAGATTTCGCGAAGCTTCTTCAGCCACTCGCCGCGGAAATGGTTGTCGCCGCCTTCGCCCTGGATCGGCTCGATTATGATGGCGGCGATGTCCGTTCGACGTTCGTCAATAAATCTACGAATCTCGGCTTCGGATTTTTTCTCCCGCTCGATGACATCCCGTTCGCGTTCTGCTTCGGCCAACGCAAAGTCGAGCGACGGCTGCGAAACGCGCGGCCAATCGAATTTTGCGAAGAGATCCGTCTTGCGCGGATCCGTGTTGGTCAGGCTCATGGTGTAGCCGCTGCGGCCATGAAACGCGCGGCGAAAATGCATAATCTCCGTGCCCCGTTCCCCGCGACCAGCCGCCATGTTCTTGCGCACCTTCCAGTCCATCGCCGCCTTTAGACAGTTCTCGATCGCGAGCGCGCCGCCTTCGATGAAGAGGTAGCGATTCAGCGGCGGCAACCCGGCGACCCGCGTGAATGTTTCGACCAGATCCGCGTACTGCTCGGAATAAACGTCGGAATTCGCCACCTTCGTTTTGGAAGCACGCAGCAGTTCCTCCTGAACTTTCGGTTCATCAAAATACGGATGATTGAACCCAACCGGCACGGAACCAAAGAAGCCGTAAAAATCGATCAGCCGGTGGCCTGTGGCGGCGTCGTACATGTAAGAGCCGCGGCTCTTTTCCAGATCGAACACGATGCGGAAACCGTCCATCAGGACGTGCTGCTCCAGCGTCTTTAGTGCGTCCGCGGGACTGCGTTGCACGTTTTGCTTGTTGTCGGATTTGGTCGGAGTAGTCCGGCTCCGTCGCGAGGTGCGGGCGGACTCCGTGAGCACGGGCGGCATACTCATCCGCCGAGGGTAGCTTTCGCACTTCGCTTGGTCAACCGGTGCACGACCGCAATGGAGGTCAGGCATCTTGCCTGACTCGGCGCGCGGGCTTCCAGCCTGCGCGAAACTCGCCAGAGCCGACAGGCTGGAAGCCCGTCGGCCGAGTCAGCCAGGATGGCTGACCTCCGCTACACAATCCCCGTGCCGAACAGCTCGTGCTTTCCGCCTAACAACTCCTGCGTCAGCAGGTAACCGCGGCGGTCGGCGTTTTTCGCCGTGCCGGCAAAGTGATGGCCGATCCTGGATTTGGCTGAATGGCAGAAGTAATTCGCCACGGAGAGAATCTCCTCCGCGGGTTTCCCACTCTCGATCAAGTGCTGCGCGTAGGAACACGTCGCGCTGATGGCGAAGAGCTCCGTCGCCACGCCAACGTAGCGGGAGAGCAAGAGCTGCTCGCGATCGAGTTTCGGCCCAAAACGCATCATGGAATGAAACAGGCCCCGCGCCAGCTTTTTGCTCGTGGCGGCGGCGTACTGCACGTGCGGCCGCAAGTCTTCGTGCAAGCGGCTCAGATCGCCCGCGCCCGACCTCCCATATTGCCGCGGATACCAGCGCGAATAGAATGAGCCGGAGCCAAACATTGCCTTCATCCGGGTGGACATTGGAAGCTGCGTGTTAAAGATCGCGCCGCCCACCTTCAGATGCGGATCGAGGGCTTCGCGTGCAATGAAAAGCCGCATGATTTCGCTCGACCCTTCAAAGATCGTATTGATGCGGCAGTCGCGCAGGAATCGTTCGACCGGGATCGCTTCTTCGCCGCGACCAGCCAGCGATTGCGCCGTTTCGTAGCCGCGACCGCCGCGAACCTGCATCGCGTCGTCGGCGATCTTCCATGTCGTCTCGGTCGACCACATCTTGCACATGGCGGTTTCGATCCGGAGATCGCCCGCTTTTCGATCGACGAGCGCCGAGGTGAGGAAGGTCATTGCTTCCATGGCAAAGGTATTTCCCGCCATCTCGGCGATTTTGCCGGCGATCGCGGAATGCTGGCCGATGGGCGCCCCCCATTGGATGCGCTCGCTCGCCCACTTCCTGCAGATCTGCACGAGGCGCTTCGAAAGTCCGACGCAGGCGGCGGGGATTGTCAGCCGTCCGGTGTTCAGAGTCGTAAGTGCGACCTTCAGACCCTGCCCTTCCTTCGCGATCATGTTCTCGCGCGGCACCCGCACGTTGGTGAACTTCACGATCCCGTTGTAGAGCGCGCGCAGCCCCATGAAATGACAGCGGTATGTGATCTCCAGGCCGGGCGAATTCACATCCACGATGAAGGCCGTGATCTGTTTGCGCTCCTTGCCGTTCACCATCTTCGGCGGCGTCTTCGCCATCACCACCAGCACGCCGGCTTTGATCAGATTTGTGCACCAGAGTTTCTCGCCATTGAGCACCCAGGCGCTCCCATCCTCGCTGAGATCGGCGCGCAAGCTCATGTTCGCCGGATCGGAACCGGCGTTCATCTCGGTCAATGCGAAGGCCGAGATTTCCTTCCGCGCCACGCGCGGCAGATATTTTTGCTTTTGCTCTTCCGTTCCGAAAAGGAGCAGCGGCTGCGGCACCCCGATGGATTGATGCGCGGAGACGAGCGCGGTCAGGTTCGCGTCCCAACTGCCGAGCAACATCGCGGCACGGCCGTAATTCACCTGGGATAGACCGAGACCGCCGTACTGCTTCGGCACCTTGATCGCAAAGGCGCCCATCGCGAAGAGCTCGTCGATGTTCTTCTGCGGGATCTCGCCGGTGCGATCGATCTCATCCGCGTCGACATTGTCGTGCAAATAAGCCTTGAGCTCGGCAAGGAACTCTTCGCCGGCCGCGCGATCCTCCACGCTCTGCTCCGGCCACGGAAAAATGCGGTCGAACGCGAACTTTCCGACGAATAGATTGCCCGCGAAACTGCCGCGCTCATCGAGCGGATCGCGCGAGGCTTCCGCTAATTCGAGCGCAGCGGCCTTGCCGGCGGACATCTTCGAGGTGTCGATGACAGACGCGGGGACTTGCTTGGCGCCCGGCTCCTTCACACCCGTTTCGGCCTTTACTTGTTCAGGCGGCGCTTCGAGCGGTGTCTTCATAGTGTAGCGCAAGCTTCCAGCTTGCATGGTGGTGGCGGCAAGCTGGAAGCTTGCGCTACCTTACTGCTCATAGAACTTCGTTCCGTTGCGGGCATGCTCCCTTAGTAGATCGCACGCCGCGAACTTCTCGCCTGCACGCGCGCGCAATTCGTCCATCAGGGCCACGATCTTTTTCGCCTCAAGGTAGTCGGCATATCGCAAAGGCCCGCCACGGAACGGCGCAAAACCCGTGCCCATCATCATCCCAAAATCCGCATCTTCCGCCGTCGCAACAACCCTTTCCTCCAGACAGCGCGCGGCTTCGTTCACCATCAGAAAAACGAGGCGATCGGCCAGATTTTCCGCGGGCAAGTTTTTGCCTGAAGAGTTCCGCCATTGTTCCAGCGCCTCGTTCGCAGTCTGCTGCTTGCCTTCGTACTTATAGAAACCGGCGCCGGATTTGCGCCCGAGCAGTTTGGCGCCGTGCATCCGGCGCAGGATCTCGGGAGAGCGGGCGCGTCGGCCGAACGATTTTTCGAGTGTCTCCCCGATATCGACGGTGATATCGATCCCGATTTCATCCATCAATCGCAGCGGCCCCATCGGCATTCCCCATTTGAGCAGTGCATCGTCGATCTCCTGTGCGCTGACGCCATGTGCGAATAGCTCGGCCGCTTCAAGCAAGTACGGAAAGAGCACGCGGTTCACCAGGAAGCCGGGGCTGTCCTGCAATACCACGGGAAGCTTTGCGATCTGCCGCGTGAAAGCGAGCGCGCGCTCGACCGTCTCAGGCGATGTCTCTTTGCCGACGACGACTTCGACCAGCTTCATGCGGCTGACGGGGTTGAAAAAATGGAGCCCGATCACGCGCCCAGGTTGTCCCGTCGCGGCGCCGAGTTCGGTGATGGAAAGAGCGGAGGTGTTCGTTGCCAGGATCGCTTTCTCCGCAGTTTTCCCGCCGAGATCAGCGAAAATCTGCTTTTTGGTTTCTATCTTCTCGGATGCGGCTTCAATCACAATTCCAACGCCGCGCATTTCCACCGGAGCGGTTGAAGCGACAATTCGCGCGCGTCCCTGTGTCGCCTTCTCCTGGGTCATGAGGCCGCGCTTCACGGCGTCTCCATAAGTTTTCTCGATCGTCGCGAGCCCGCGATCCAACTGCTCGGGGCTCACATCACGCAAGATCACCGAAACCGCGTGTGAGCTGAGCCATTGCGCAATCCCGGCGCCCATTACGCCGGACCCGACCACGGCCGCGTGTGTGACCTTTTCCGCCGGAGTCTTGCCTCTGCCTTTGCGGAATTTCTCGGTCAGAAAAAAATTGCGGATCAGGTTCTGGGTCGGTTCCGCTTCGCCCAGTTCGACGATCGCATCCGCCTCCATTCTCAGCGATTCTTCGGTCGAGGTTCTGAGCCCGCGCATGATAACATCGAGCGCGCGACGCGGCGCAGGGTTATGACCGTGGGGAACTTGCACCTGTGTCTCGATATGTGGTGGCGATGGCGGCGTTCGCTTGCCACGCGCCAGCTTCTCGCGTGCGCAGTCGAGCAGTTGATCGCGCGGCACCACGTCATCCACCAGTCCGATGCGCAACGCCTCCTCAGCGGAATGAAGCTTCCCATTCAAAATCACTTCCGAAGCGGCCTCGAGGCCGATGAGCCGCGGCAGACGGGTCGCCCCGCCCCACGCCGGAACAAGCCCCAGCGTAGTTTCCGGCAGGCCGATCCGCGTGGCGGAATCGTTTGACGCCACCCGATAATCGCAGGCGAGCGTGATCTCATAACCCCCGCCGGCACACGCGCCATGGATTACCGCCACGGCTGGAATCTGAAGGGCTGCGAGACGATTGAATACGCGTTGCCCTTCCACGATGAAAGCGCGGAGCTCGCCTGTTTGCGCCTGCCGCAGCAGCGTCTGTAGATCGGCGCCGGCAATGAAAATAGATTTCTTCGCGGAGGTGACAATGACGCCGGTGATTGCCGTGTCCTTTTCGATCGCATCGAGGTGCTCGTCGAGGTTTTCGATCGTCGCCGCGTCAAAAATGTTCGCGCCCGAGTCGGGCCGATCGAAGCTCAAGACGCAAACCCCATCGTCGCCAACTTCACGGCGGATCATCGAGGCGGTTTGCGTCGCAGGCATCGCGGTCATATTGGCGAGATTCTCCACGTTTCCAAGCGGAGAAGGGGCGCGGCACTAACGAGCCTCGGACCGACGAATGTCATCCTGAGTCGCGCAGACGACGAAGGACCTCGCACTTGCCGAACGACTGCCTCCTGATGCGAGATCCCTCGCCGTCTGCGCGGCTCGGGATGACGACGCGGAGACGGTGACGCATAGCCGCGCCCTCCGCGTTGCGGTTCCGCGACGGCGGTGATAGAACTCGGAGGCCTCGGCTCCTCGGCCGCTCGACTTCATCACATTCATGGTCGGCAAGATTCTCGTTCCGGAAATTAAAAGCCTGATCGATGCGCGTCGCTTCGGCGCGCTGCGGGAGCTGTTTGAGGATTGGCCACCGGCCGATGTTGCCGAGGTGATCCTCGACATGGAGGAGAACGATCAGGTCATCATCTTCCGCGTCCTGCCGCACAACCTGGCGGCAGACGTATTCGAATATCTCGAGATTGACGCGCAGCAACAGCTTCTGCGCGGAATGGCGCACGAGCAGGTGGTCGCGATTTTGAACGAGATGTCGCCGGACGATCGCACCGCGTTGCTGGAGGAATTGCCCAGCGCAGCGGCGCGACAGCTAATCCGCCTGCTCACACCCGAAGAGCGCAATATCGCCCAGGCGCTCCTGGGTTATCCTGAGGGAAGTGTCGGCCGTCTGATGACGCCGGACTTCATCGCAGTGCACGCGGATTGGAGCATCCGGGAGGTGCTCGATTACGTGCGCGAAAACGGGCAGGACTCGGAGACGCTCAACGTCATCTACGTGGTCGACGATCGCGGCAAGCTGCTCGACGATCTGCGCATCCGAGAAATTCTGCTCCAGCCGCTCGACTCGAAAGTGAGCGAGCTGATGGACGAAAATTTCGTGAGCCTCAGCGTGACGGATGCGGAGCGCGATGCGGTTAACGTCTTCCGGAAATACGACCGCTCCGCCCTGCCCGTTACGGACACGAATGGGGTGCTGGTCGGGATCGTGACGATCGACGACATGCTCGATGTCGCGGAAGAAGAGGCGACGGAAGACATCCAGAAATTCGGCGGCATGGAAGCGTTGGAAGAGCCTTACATGCGGGTGCCGCTTTTAAGCATGGTTTGGAAACGGGCGCCCTGGCTGGTGGTCTTGTTGCTGGGCGAAATGCTCACCGCCACCGCGATGGCCTACTATGAAACGGAGATCGCAAAAGCGGTGGTGCTGGCGGTGTTTCTCCCCATGATCATCTCGAGCGGCGGCAACTCCGGATCGCAGGCCTCGACGCTGATCATTCGTGCGATGGCGCTGGGCGAAGTGACGCTGCGCGATTGGTGGCATGTGATGCGGCGCGAACTAAGCGCCGGTGCGCTGCTCGGGCTTTTCCTCGGCGCGATCGGGGTCGCGCGTGTCTCTCTCTGGTCCATTATCGGAGAGAAATATCTGCACCGACAGGTTTACGGTGAGCATTGGCCGCACGTTGCTGCCACTGTCGGGATCACACTTGTGGGCGTCGTGCTCTGGGGCTCGCTTTCCGGATCGATGCTGCCCTTCGCACTGCGCCGCGCCGGTCTCGATCCTGCCACTTCCTCGGCGCCTTTTGTCGCGACGCTGGTCGATGTGACAGGCGTGATTATTTACTTCAGCATCGCGCTGCTCATCATGCGCGGTTCGCTTTTGTAGGCTGGGGCGCGGAGATTAGGTGTCATCCTGAGCCGCGCAGACGGCGAAGGATCTCACCAAAGGTGGTAAGTCACGCTTCCGAAAACTGCGTGAGCCGCTGTGCACGCGAGAGATCCCTCGGCGCGCTGCGCCAGCCTCGGGATGACACCGCGGACGCGTTCGCGTTGCCGGCGTCGTTCCCGGACCGGCCTACAAATCAGTCTTGATATCCACCCACTGGTTGCGCTCGCGGGAATCGGCCACGGCCTGTACTACCCGCATGTAACGAACACCGTCCTCGAAATCGGGGTGCGGGCGGATCTGACCACGCGATTTGACAGCCGCCAGGAAATCATCCTCCACGCTCCATTCCCGTTCCAGCTCCGGAGTTAGTTCCACCGTGTGCAAGGCGCGATCGCCAACTTTTCCCGCCTGCACCCGGTCGGAACCAAAATCGTAAGTCATCGTGCCCGTGTCGCCATAAACTTCGAGCCGGTCTCCCGCGGCGAGAGCATTAATCCCGCTAAATTCCAGTACGCCCTCCGCTCCACCGGCAAACGTGCATAGAACCGTCAGGAGGTCGGGGATCAGCACTTCGTAGCCTTGCCGCATATCGTGCAGAATTTTCCCCCGCGCGTACACCCCCGTGATGTCGCCAAGCCATCGTTGCAGCACTTCGACGTAAATTCCAAGCGCGAGCACGTTGAGGCCGCTGATCTCGATGCGCTGCCGCCAATGCGCCGGCGCCTCCGCGTTCAAGTAGGCGCCGGTAAAAGATTGCAGCCGGATGTGATGCGGCTGGCCGAGATAATTCTCCGCGAGCAGTTTTTTCACGAGCAAATCGCCGCGCAAGCCGAATGGCGGTGGGCAAAGCATCGTGACCAGCTCCGGGAACCGGCGCGAAGTGGCGAGCATCTCCTCCGCTTCCGCGAGGTCCATTGCCATCCGCGCCTGACAAAAAACGTGTTTGCCGGCTTCGAGCGCGGAGATTGTGACTGCTGAATGCATATAGGGGGGCGTCCCGACCCAGACGATGTCGATATCGGGGATTGCAAGCAGGTCGGCCCAGTTCTGCATCGGAGTGGCGTGCAGCGAATTCTCGTCGCAGAACTTCTGCGAACTTTCGTAGGTGGAATTGGAAACCGCTACGATCTCGACTTCCGGGTGCCGTCTCAGGGCGGGCAAGTGCCGTCTGCGTACGATGTCTCCCGCACCGACGATGCCGATCCGAAGCTTCTGGTGGTTTGTGCGAGGCATCTGAAGTGTTCGCCGGCGAAACCGCGTTCAGACGCAGGTTAATCGCCGCGAGCAAGCTTTGACCGCGCGCCGCGGGAAGGCGTTCAAGATTCGCTTGACCCCTCGGGAAACGCGCGGCAGCTTGCGCGACTCTTTTTCCGGCAGCGTCATGTCAAAGGTTTGCAGCATCACAGGATCGAAGGTTGCCCGCGGAAGCGTCATTCACCGCCGGGGGATGGCGAAGAAAAAGGGCGGTGTGGGCCGGCACGTAACCAAGAACGTGCCCCGCACCTTCAGCCCGAACCTGCACGAGCATCGCATCTGGGTGCCGGAGTTGCGCAAATACATCCGGCTCAAAGTGACCGCGCGCGGAATGAAGACGCTGAACAAGAACGGCGCCTTCGCGACATTAAAGAAGGCCGGGCTAATTTCAGCCTGACGAGCGTCGATTTAGTTACTCCATAAAATCTGGGGCGTCGCTGAAACTCATTGCCGCGGAACCCGGCAACCAGCACGGCAGAGCCGTGGTATCTGTTTAGCCCTGTGCGCGGCGGCACTTAGAAGACTACCAAGCCGGAGGCTTGGCAGCTTGTAGCCGGGGGTTGATGTCGCCGCGGCGACAAATACCCCCGGATGCAAATACAAAACAATCCCAACCCCGGCAGGGGTTGCAGCACTCAAGCCCAGGCCGCTGCGACCCCTGCCGGGGTCGGGGACACGCAAACGCAACTGTTCCGGTGGTATCGGTCGCCGCGGCGACCTCAACCACCGGCTACAAGCTGACAAGCCTCCGGCTTGCGCCCAGCCGCGAAATACGCGGCAAGGCTAAACAGATACGAGCCTTGCGCTGCCGGAGCGTTATTCTTCTCCGGGGTCCGCGGGTTGAATTGCTTCCACAACCGCGAGGCCGACCTCTTCGTCCTTTGTCTCAGACGTTCCAGGCTCCGTCGCCCCCGCATTTTGCTGAACCTCGTCGGAGACGATAGCGTGCTCTTGCGCCGTGATCGGCGCCGGCTCGGCGGCAGATTCGTTCGAGCGCGCATCCTTCACATTGGTTTCTGACGTGGGCGTTTTCGTGCGCGGCAAATCCAACGAGCCGTCGTTGAATTCGATCACGTAGCCTTCACTAATCAGCCACCGCAGATCTGAGGCGAGGGTGAGCTTCACCTTCTCTGCCTCGGCCGGCGCCAGATCGGCCGGACTGGTCTTTTCTGCCAATTGCTTCCGGTTCATTCCGGGCGACTCGGTCAGCTTCTCCAGGATGGCGTTGATCGACTCCGAAACGCCTGCGCGTTCATGTCCGAACACGCGGATGCGCGTCGGCGAAACGAAGAGCATGCCGCGCCGATGGCGAAAGATGTGCAGGCCCGCCTGCCGCAACGCGCCCGCGAGCTCCTGCATCATTTTCGAGGGAGAGCGCACTTCCGCTGACCAGGCATCTTCGATCAAGCGCCCGAGCGCACGATCCGGCAAACGCCGGCTCAACACTCCGCTAATCGTGACTTCCGCAGCGCTGCGCAACAAAATGGGCAAGTGTGTTTGGCGGAAATGGCGCTCGGCTTCCGCGGCGCTCTTGAAGGTGATCGGCGGCTCCTGTGTTTTCGTTGTGTAGCTCGTAACGCTCCGCGCCTGCTCCTTCCACTGCTCGACGACGGCGGGATCGCTCACGATCTCGATCTGCCGCTGGTAATCCTGAAAGCTCATCCGGCGGCTGAAACGCTGCTCGTAAAGGCTCCGGAGTTGCGGCTGGTAGCTGTGATGGTTCGTCGGCCCCAGCAGCGTGCTGCTCAGCCGGCAACGGGCTACATTGCTGAAATTGCCCTTTAGCGGCTCGATTTGTGTAACTTCGATCGTGTAGAAATCCTCTTTCGCGCTCGCGAACGCGTTGTTCTCCAGAATGCGCGGATCAGCCGCAACCGCTCCGCCTTCTCCAAGCTGGTGCAACGGCATTTCCGCGGGAGCGACCAGCCGCACGTCGTAACGCTCGGGCTTATCGAGGAAAAGACGCGCCAACGCGAAAACCGAGTAAGTGACCAAGCCGGATTTAATCTGGTGCGTCACACTTTCGAACGCGGCCAGATGCGGCAAAAAGCGCACCTGCACCTGCGGCAGCGGCGGCCGCGCCTCACGCGCGTGCTGCTTTTCCTCCCGTGGTTGCGAACGGCGGTGGTGCGATCCTCGGCCGCGATCGCGCTGGTCGCGTTGTTTCGCAGCCCGCGGCCGTTGCCTGCGGTCAGGGCGCGCTGCATGCTGCTCGCGCTCGAATAACGCTCCGCGATCGCCTTCGTACTCCGCATAATCATCCCTTCGCGCGGGTTCATTGACCCACGCCGGCATCATTTTCAGGTCAAGCAAATCAGCAGGCGTCGACGGCGCGGACATCGCTTCTCTCTCTTACGCCAAGGCTTCGGGAAGTAAACCGCAAGGGCACGCTTTCGGCCGGGCCGAGAGTCCGGTGTAAGCACGCGGCGGAGCCGTCGTGTCGAGCGTGGCTATGCGTTTCAGCGCGTGGCGCCTGCGTCTGAACGCACGTCCACTCCACGGCGTTGCAGTGCCGGGAAAATAATTGACAAGGCAGCTAATTGTTTTACTTGCCATCCTTGCCCGGACTGCTTAATGCCTGCCGCCAGGAAACGCGAATCAACCAGTCAGTTTTATGAGCGACAAACCAATCGAAGAGAAGGTCAAGGACATCATCGTCGAGCAACTCGGCGTTAATCCCGAGCAGGTCACGCCGCAGGCGTCGTTCATCGAAGATTTGGGGGCCGATTCGCTCGATATCGTGGAGCTGGTGATGGCGTTCGAAGAGGAATTTTCCGTGGAAGTGCCGGACGAAGACGCCGAGAAACTGCAGACGGTGGGCGACGTCATCAAATACATCGAAGAGAAGCAGTCGAAGCAGTAACAAACGCGCGCGATGTTTCCAAAGCACGGCTGCGGCCGTGCTTTTTTGTTATGCTAGCGCAGCTTTTAACTTGCTTTTACTGACTGCTTCGCAAGCTGGAAGCTTGCGCTACCTTTAGCCGTGGACCTCGCGCTTCTGAAGAGCCCCGTCTTTTGGATCGGGGAGCATTACGTCTCAGTCCTCGGTATCATCGCATTCGGCGCGCTTTTCATCGCGGGAGTCATTCTCGCGAAAGTATTTCAGACCGACGCGATCCGGCGGCTGTTCACCTGGTTCAAGCTGGACGCGAACTTTGTTGCCGTCGTGACGACGATCCTGAGCCTGGCGGCGATTGTTTTCTTCACTATCACAGCGATTAACGCGGCGGGAATCCCACTGCTCTGGAGCGCGCCCTTACCTGGGATCAAGCTGAGTCTCCTGCAGGTTTTCCTGCTCATTGCGCTTCTCGTCGCTGTTTTCTGGCTTTCATCGCACACGAAGCGTTTTCTCTTCAACCGCGTTCTCAAGAACAGCGGCCTCAATCGCTCCCTCCAGTACGCGATCGCCCAGATCTCGAGCAAGGTCGTGCTCGTCATCGGCATCCTCGTGGTGCTGACGAACACCGGCATTAACCTGAGCGCGCTGGCCGTCTTTGCCGGTGCGATCGGCGTCGGCATCGGCGTCGGCCTGCAGGGGATCGCCAGCAATTTCATCAGCGGCCTGGTTATTCTGGCGGAACGGCCGATCACGATCGGCGATCGCGTGGAAGTGGGCGAAGTCGCCGGTCAGGTCGAGCGAATCCGGGCACGCTGCACCGTCATCCGGACCAACGATAACATTTCCATGATCGTGCCGAACTCGAAGTTTATCGAAGATCCGGTCACCAACTGGACTTATGGCGACCCACGAGTGCGCTTTCGCATTCCGATCGGCGTCGCCTACGGCAGCGATCTGGAGAAAGTGAAGGAAGCCTTAATCGCCGCGGGGCGCGAACATCCCAACGCTTTGCAGGACCCGCCGGTTTCGGTCTTTCTGGATAAATTCGGCGACAACTCGATCGACTTCGAGCTGGTGGTATGGAGCAGCGAAATGAGCTACCGGCCGCGCCGTTTCCGCAGCGACCTGAATTTCGCCATCGCGCGGAAGTTGAAGGAAGCCGGGATCGAGATTCCCTACCCGCAGCGCGACGTCTATATCCGGAGCGGGAACATCCGGGTCACGACCAAGGAAGAAGACGAGAAGTTGTAGGGCGTTTCCGTGAAACGCCGCTGCCAGAGCGTAAACACCCTGCCATCGAATTGGACGCTCCCATTCCCCGGCGGCGTCGCTCGAGTGGTCGAATGCTCTGCGCTGAAGGAGGCGGAGCCGTGGCGGACGGCTTTCGCGCGCTACGCGAAAGACCACCGCTTTTACGAGATCGTGGAGGAAACGCTCGATGGCAGATTCGAGCACCACTACCTGGTTCTGGAGGATCAAGCGGCGCAGGTGCGTGCGGTCCAGCCACTGTTCTTCCTGCGCCAGAACCTCATCGAAGGCGTGCCGGCGCTTCGCGGCGCCGTCGAGTTTATTCGCCGTCGCTTCCCCCGCTTCATGACGATGCGCGCGTTGATGATCGGATGCGCCGCGGGCGAGGGTCATCTCGGGGTGTGCCATCCGGGAGATGAGGAATGGGCTGCCGCAGCGCTGCGATCAGTCCTGGTTCGTCTGGCGCGGAGCGGCAGGGCCTCGCTAATTGTCTTCAAGGACTTCGGCGCGTCCTACCGCGGAGCGCTCCACCCACTCTGCGCGAACGGCTACGCACGCGTCGCGAGCATGCCGATGACGCGCCTCTCTCTCCGCTATCGCGACTTCGATGAATACTTCGGCACGTTAAGCAGGGCTGCGCGCAAAGACCTCCGGCGGAAGTTCCGCAAAGCAGAAAACGCGGCACCTATTCAGCTCGAAGTCGCGACCGATGTCAGACTGATGATCGATGAGCTCTACCCGCTCTACTCGCAGGTGCATGAGCGTTCCCACCTGAAGTTCGAAACCCTAACGAAAGATTACTTTTCAGAAATCGGCCGACGAATGCCGGATCGGGCGCGCTTTTTTATCTGGCGAAAAGACAGCAGGCTGATCGCCTTCAGTCTTTGCCTGGTTCATAACGGCGCAATTTACGATGAATGTCTCGGGCTCGACTACAGCATTGCTCTGGACCTGCATCTTTATTTCTACACTCTCCGCGACATCATCAGCTGGGCACTCGAGCATGGTCTCACTTCCTACTGCAGCGGGCCGTTGAACTATGAGCCGAAGTTGCATCTGGATTGCGAGCTGGCTCCGCTCGATCTCTACGTCATGCACACCTCACCCTGGCTAAATCCGATTTTCCGTCGTGCGCTCAAGTTCCTCCAGCCGACGCGCCATGATCGTGTGCTGCGGCGTTTCCCAAACGCAAGCGAGCTTTAGTCACCGTGCGCGCTCAACCCTCCGGCTTCGGAAACCCCTGGCTCCAACTCGCGCTCAGCACATTGTGCGTCACCGCCTCGGAGATGTTTCTGAAGCGCGGCGCGATGGTGACCGCTCACCTTTCCGAGCATTGGGCTTGGACCG
>JBHENA010000061.1:5769-14492 GCA_046262275.1 Chthoniobacterales bacterium | reverse complement strand
GACTGTGCGTTTTACCCGTGGTGTCTTTGAGCGTGAAAGCGGGTGCGTCGCTTCCGATTTTCAGCTCCTCGGCGAGCGAAATCGAGGCAGCAATACAAGTGAGAGCGCTGATCAGGAGTTTTGTTTTCATAAAGTTATTGTGCCGCAACTTGTGCGGCGATGTTTTCAAGTTGTTCGAGGACGATGCCTTTGGTCAGCAATTCCGGCAGCACAATCGGCTTTACGGATTTGCCGGCCGGATACAGGACGTAAAGTGGGACACCGGGCCGCCCGAATTGTTTCAAAGTTTTTGTTATCACAGGGTCGGCGTTGGTCCAATCGGCCTTTAATTTGACCACACCGCGGCGCTCGAACGCCTCGCGCACGGCACTGCTCTCGAGGACGGTCGCTTCGTTAAACTTACACGTCACGCACCAGGCGGCGGTGAAATCGATGAAGACAGCCCGGCCCTGTGCCAGCTCCGCCTCCAGACGCTCGGGAGTGAAGGCTTGCCAGCCGTCGTCCTTCGCAGCGGGGCCGACTTGAAGTTTCGTCTGCGCGAACTTGCCGCCGATGAAATAAAGCCCGCTGCCGAGCGCGAGCACGAGCATGAGCACGAGTACGACGGCGCGTCGCGCGGCGGATGTGGCGGGGGTGAGAAAGGCGCCTTTCATCCAGCAGACGATGCTGACCACAAGAAGGAAAGACGAACCCCAGACGATGGCTTCCACTCCGCGTTGCGCGCCCAGCACCGAAAGCAGGAAAAGCAGCGTAGCGATAAGCAGAAAGCCCATGAATTGTTTCACCCGTTCCATCCAGGCGCCCGGCTTCGGGAGAAACTTCAGCCAGCCTGGCTGTGCGGAGAGCAGCAGGTAGGGCGCGCTCATTCCCGCGGCGACGGCAAGGAACATCACCAGGATGAGCCAGCCTGATTGGGTGAACGCAAAACCGAGCGCGGCGCCGAGAAATGGCGCGGTGCACGGTGTCGCTAAAATGGTGGCGAAGACTCCCTGAAAAAAAGAGCCGGCGTCACCTTCTCGTGCAGTCCATCCCAGCACGCCCCGACTGGCGCTTTGCGGGAGCGAGATCTCGAAGACGCCGAACAAGTTCAAGGCAAAAACAAGCACCACCACGCTCATGCTCAGGACGAAATGCGGGTTCGTGAATTGAAACGCCCAGGTGATCTCGCGTCCGGCGTTTTTCAGGAAGATAAGCAGCAGCGCCAACCCGATGAACCAGACGAAAATGCCGGCGACAAATGAGAGGCCGCTCTTCAGGATTCGGCGCCGATCACTCCCGGCGTGTTGGATGAATCCGAAGATCTTCAGCGAAATCACGGGCAGGACGCACGGCATCAGATTCAAAATGAATCCGCCGAGAAAACCAAGAAGCAGGAATCTGGCGACAACGCTGGCGTCAGCTGCAGAAGTCGAGATGGCTGTGATGCTGGTGGCAGGCTGCGCCCCAGTCTGCCATGCGTTGCGGTCAACGCCGTTGGCCGACTGGCCGAAGATCATGATGCCCGGAATGGACGACAGCTTCGTGTCGTCTGTCGTAATCGGAATGCGCACGGCCACGCCGTCGCGTGTGCGTTCGACGGCCGGATGCTCGATGACGACGTTCTCGGGCGGCAAGGGATAGAATTCGACCACGGAATGGTGCGCGAGGGCGGCACTCTCAACCCGCAGCGTGAGGTCCGTGGCGCCGCGCGACCAGGCAGCATTCGCAACGTCCGGAGTGGGCCACGGCTGTGGCAATAAGCGCCGGTAACGCCCGAACAAGTCCTCGTTTGCCCCGGCAACAGATGCGGAAACCGGCAGTTTTAATTCGACTGTCGCTCCTCCTGGGATGCAGATTTTCTCACAGACCAGCCAGTTCACTTCTGCCGCCAGGGCGACTGCTGGAATGGCGAGCGAAGATGGCGGCGTGATATCCTGAAAAAGAAGAACCTCATCGTGATATCCGTAGATTTGGATGTCACCCGGCTCCTGCAGCTTGAGTGGGATCGGCCACTGAATTTCACCGACCTTCCAGTCGGGCGGGAGCTTCCATTTGATCTCTGTCGGAAGGCCAGCATCACCCGGAAATTTCCAGTAGGTATGCCACCCCGGCGCCATCCGAAGGAGCACGCCGACAGTGAAGGGCTTCCCCGGCACAATCGCGGTCGTATTGGCCAGCAGCTCTGCTTTTACCAGCTCGCGCCCTTCGTAGAGCTGCGCTCTGCTGTGGCCCGCCACAGCAAAGGAAAGGAGCACTGCGCCTAGCGTCGCGAAACGGTAACAGCGCGGTGAAGACATGATGCTCATTACCATTGAGCCAGGTCCACAGCAATGGATCGGCGCCGCGCTGGGTGGCTCGCGGCATGCTCCCTTTCGGAGGATGCGCATTTTCTCTCGCCTGCTCGTGGTGGGACTGATTGCTGGGAGCGTGATCGCCTACAGGCAGCGGCAGGAATCCGTGCCCAAAACGCAAGCGTCCATTGCTCAAAGGGCCACCTCCGCTGAGGCAACGCCGCGGCATTGGCCAAAACGTGCGCTCGACCGAGCCGCGGAGGTCAAAAAGCAGGTCGCCGCTCAGCGAACAGAGGACGACGCGAGATAAGCAGATACTGTTGAGGCTCGTTAGCGCTGCAGGAGACGGCGACAGAGCGCCGTCGCTACACCGGAACGCTACTTGGCCGCTGAATTGCCCAGCTTGGCCCTGATCGCGGCTTTGAAATCAACCGCGCGGAGCGGACCGGCAGTGCGCGCAGCAGCGGCATTCGCACTTGCGCCGGCATGGTCTTCTTTGCCGAGCTGCGCCAGATCGGTCACCGCATCGCCATGATCGCTGGTCACGACCTCTGCACCGCTCTGGTTGTCCTTCTGGACGCGAAAACGCCCGTGCATGATCCCAACCAGCGGGATGAACTGCTTCCCGTTATTCTCCACGAAGAGGATGTCGCGATCGCCGACTTTGAACCTGGGCGAATCGCTCACCTGCATCGTCTGGCCGTCAACAGTCCCGCCGAGCATTCTCAAGGTGTAGCTGGCGCCCGGCTGGCCTTTGATTGCTTCCTCGACCTTAAAGGTCACGTAGGTCACGATGTGGCGCTGCCCGCCTTCGCCCGCAAATTGCGACTTCGCCTCGGTGACGGTGCCTTCAAAGATCAGCTCGGCCTGGCCGACGAGTTCATCAAAGGTCGGCGGAATCACCGTCGTCGCGTCGAGGGAACTGAAGATGGCGAGCGAGCAGAAAGCGACGAGCAGTGAGCGAAGCGTTTGGGTTTTCATAAGGGAAGCTGCGTGATCAAAAGCTGATATTATTTCCGGACTGCGTTTGCGAAACATCACACGAAGTTGACGAGAATTCTACCATCTGACGCGTCTTTTAGGGTTCAAGGTCGTAGACTTCGATCAGCCCCACGCCGGTAGTGCCATTCGCGCCGCGCACGATCGCGGTGTAGCTACCGGGCGCGAGCGAAGCAACAAGCGCGCTCTCCAGGGGGTGACTGGGAGGCACGGTGCTCGCGATGATCTCATCCCGCTGCGCACTGGTTCCCCAGTTGTCGTTTGTGGCAATCTGCGTGCCGGAGCTGTTATACATCTCGAGGACTGGATCGGCCAGAGCGCCAGTGAGGGCGCCGGCCAGTGACGGCCCCACCGCACGAACGAGCACCTTTTTTTCCGCTGCGCCGCGCACGATCAGCCCGCCGATGAGCACCTCGTCGCCGGTCCCGATCCGGCCACGCGTGGATAAGTTCGCGAGGCGAGTGGAAGTTGCGTCCAGTTCATAGCCTTCAACCAGTGCGACGCCCTCTGTTCCGTTCGAGCCGCGCACGATGGCGGTGTAGTTGCCGGGCGACAGCGTTGCGACAAGTGCAGCTTCCAGTGGATTGCTGGGAGCGACACCGGTGGCGATGATTTCTGGCACCTGCGTGCCGGACTGCCAATCGTCGTTGCTATCGATCATTCGCCCTGTTCCGTCGTACAATTCCAGTGTCGGATTGCTGAGCGCGCCGGCGACGCCTCCCGCCGCGAGCGAGGGGCCGCTCGCCCGGAGGATCATCTTCTTGGGTTGCGAGCCCTTAACGATAAAGCCGCCGATCAGCACCTCCTCGTTAACGCCGACCTTCATCCGGGTAGAGATGTTCGCGAGGTGACTGGGGGGCGTTACAGTCGGCGCGCCGTAAAGGGCTTGCCCCCCGGCAATATCGTCGTTCGAAAGTGTGTCGCGATTGCTGATGATCGGGGCCATCACGTTATCGCCATCGGAGTGCGCCAAGCCGATGCCATGCCCGAGTTCGTGCAGGAAGACCCGGCGAATGTCGGCGATGGCGTAGCCGCCCGTTCCGCCGAACTTCAGGTTCCCCCGGTAGGAATCGAAGGTTTGCGCTTTGTTGAAGAGGACGTCGGCTTCCACCAGCCTATCATTCTGGTCCCAGATGTAATAGGCCACGGCGAGCGTTCCTCTGCCAAAGGATTGGCCGAACACGCTGTTTGAGAAGGCGACTGAATTGACGCGATCGCCGGAGGAGACCGGGGCGGTCGAGTTCATCACACCGCTTAACCGGATGCGGCTGATCTGCCGATTCCACATATCCAGCACGGGAGCGACAGCGGCGTTCCAAGAGGTATTTCCATCGGACAGCGGGAGGGACGGACTCCCCAAGCTCAGCTGGAGAACGACATTGCTGTTGGAGGGCCAGGACTGGCCATTTAGCGAGTAGCCATCGGCCATTTGGGGGGCAGCGGCTGCGATGCAGAGGAAGGCCGGCAGGGTCAGCTGCCGGACAAAGGGAGGAAACGAGGAGAAGCGGTTCACAATTTCCATAAAAGCAAGAACGATGCTCAGCGCCCCGTTTAAGGCTGTTTAGGCAGACCGAGCGGGTGGTTTTCCTTGCTTCGACCCTCGTCAGCACCTGCAGCCCGTGGGCGTGAAACGCTCCACCGCGAGAGATCGCGGATCTGCTTCCTAGGCGAAGCGGTGGAGGAGGCCGTCGATTCGCAGGTTCAGTGCCTCCCTGATGCCGCCCGCAGGGCGGCTACATCGGGGCTTCTGCTCGATTAAGACGCGCCGATAGAACACCTCCCAAGCGGCCAGTCCGCTACGGGACGATGAAAATCTGCTTTGTATAGGGATCCTTGGCTTTGTCGCCCGATTTGTAGCCAGTTACATCCACGATTCCGCCGTTCGGATCGATGCTATACACATAGCCCGGCTTCCCCGGCACCGGTTTAGCCGTCGGAAATTCTGTCGTTTGGGTTCGCGCCGTCCGAGGCGTTGATGCAGGCGAAGGTTTCGGCTGTGTGGATGCACTCGGACTACGAACCGGCCGGTCCTGCGTCGCCACTCTTCCCGGCGTGGCGGATGTCCTGCCGGATGGGGCATTCACTGGCCGTCCTGGACTCACCACATCGGAAGGTTCCATTGTAGTCTCCGTCGTGGTTGTCGTGGTCGTCGTCGTTTCCGGCGGGTCGATCTTTTCGCGCAGGTAGCGGGCAGGAGTATCGACAACGCGGAACGCGGTTCGAGCTGCTCCGCAGCCCGTCATAAGGATGCTGCTCAAGACCAGGAGCCGTGCAGGCGACCACATCTTTGTACTTCTACAGAATTCTGCTCTGATCGCGAGATGAAATTGCGGCGTCTCCAGACGCTTCTCGAACTGTTTTCACATCGGCCACGAACTCATCGATTGCGCGCTCCGTCACAGCCCACGAGCACATCAGGCGGTAAATGTCCGGTTCAATGAATTTGTAGAAGCGCCAGCCGCGCGCGTGCAGCTGCGCGACCACCTTCTCTGGCAACCGCAAAAAGATCGCGTTCGCCTCGCACGGGAACACCGGTTCGAGGCCCACCGCTTCGCGCAATTTGCGGGCGAGCGCGGCGGCGGAGGCGTTTGCGTGTTGCGCGTTGCGCAGCCAAACGGCACCGGTCAGGAGGCCGACCCAGGGCGCTGTCACGAAGCGCATCTTTGATGCGAGCTGGCCGGCTTGTTTCGCGCGGTAATCAAACTCGCGCGCGAGTTCCTTGTCGAAAAATATCACCAGCTCTCCTCCGCCGGTTCCGTTCTTGGTGCCACCGAAGCAGAGAACATCGACGCCGAGCTCCCATGTAATGCTCTTCGGCGTACACCCGAGGCTCGCGACAGCATTTGCAAAGCGCGCGCCATCCATGTGCAGGCGGAGCTCGTGAGAGCGCGCCAACTGGGAGATCGCGCCGAGCTCATCTGGCGTGTAAACCGTCCCCAGCTCGGTCGACTCGGTCACGCTCAGCACGCGCGGCTTTGGCGAATGGACATCGCGCTGCTTCGCCATCACTGCGCTCACTTTCCCGGGATCCAGTTTGCCGTTCGCTCCAGAGAGTGACAGCAGCTTCGCGCCGCCGGAGAAAAATTCCGGCCCGCCGCATTCGTCCGTCTCTATGTGCGCATGCTGGTGGCAGATCACGCTGTGGAACGGCTGGCAAAGTTGCGCCAGCGCCAGGCTGTTCGCGGCCGTGCCGTTGAAGACCGTGAAGACCTCGCAATCGGTCTCGAAAAGATCGCGCACCAGTTCGCAGAGACGGCGCGTCCATTTGTCCTCGCCGTACGATGCGTCCGCGTCCGCATTCGCCTCTTCGAGCGCCGCGAAGGCTTCCGGGCAAATCGGCGCCGTGTTGTCGCTCGCGAGGTCGTATCGATCGACAGGCATTCCGCAGTGTAGCGCAACCTGCCAGCTTGGTATCTGTTTAGCCTCGTGGGCGGTGGCGCGGTTAGAAGACGACCAAGCCGGAGGCTTGGCAGCTTGTAGCCGGGGGTTGATGTCGCCGCGGCGACAGATACCCCCGGATGCCAATGCCAAAACAATCCCAACCCCGGCAGGGGTTGCAGTACTCAAGCGCAGGCGGCTGCGACCCCTGCCGGGGTCGGAAGGTTCAAACGCAACTGTTCCGGTGGTATCGCGCTCTGCGCGCGCTCGACCACCGGCTACAAGCTGACAAGCCTCCGGCTTGCGCCGAGGCGCAAACCACGCCGCAAGGTTAAACAGATACCGAGCTTGCGAAGGTCGCGCGTCCCTCCGTGTACGAAACGACCGCCTGGTCGGACATCTCGATGCTCCTACACGTCGAGATCCGCCAGGCGAATCGCCTCTACTGCTCCCTAACCTCTATGTGCAACCACGCAGGAGATAAATGAAAGCACCCAACATCTTGGAATTCGGAAGCCGGCTTCCGCGCGGGCGTGTCGGGGCGTTAAATTTTCTCCGCGGCCGGAAAAAACCCCGCGCGGGATGGTCTTTGCCGAACAACCGCCGCAGCGTTATTCTGCCCTCCCATGAATCCTCTGCAGAGCGAGATCGAACGCCGCGGTTTGGAGATTTTCGATCGTGTCGACCGGCATCCTGAATCGATTTTCAGCAAAGCCGGCTTTTACCAGCGCATGATGGCGCTCTCCATGAAGGACGAGCACTTCAAGGTCCAGATGTTTCGCTTCGTGGACGTGCTCGCCTCGCTCAGACGGCCGAACGATATCGTCCAGCATCTCGACGAGTATTTCGCCGGGATGCGCAATGGCTTTACGCCCTTCCTGCGCCCTGGGATTCGCGCGGCCAAGATTTTCCCGTGGCTGACCGCGCCGATCCTGCGCTGGAACGTCTCAGGAATGGCGCGGCAGTTCATCTCCGGACGTAATCCGGAGGACGCGATGAAAACGTTGCGCAAGCGCCGGAAGAAACGGATCGGCTTCACGGTCGATCTACTCGGAGAAGCCGTCGTGAGCGAGAAAGAAGCGGACGAATATGCCGCGCGCTGTCTCGAGTTACTGGATGGTCTTTCGGCTGAAACCCGCGGCTGGACGGATCCGCTCGGCGAAGGCGCGGAGTTGTTCCCGGTCGTCAACCTCTCGGTTAAGATCTCGGCGCTTTATTCGCAGATGAACTTCGCGGATCCGGCGGACGCGATCGCGCACCTGACGCCCAGGCTGCGGCCGATCCTGCGCCGCGCGCGGGAGCTGGGCGCATTTGTGAATTTCGACATGGAGAGCTACGCGCATAAGAACGCGACGCTGGAGCTCTTCAAAACCCTCTTTACGGAACCGGAGTTCAATGACTGGCCGCATGCCGGCATTGTCATTCAAGCCTATCTACGCGACGCCGAACGCGATTTGCGCCAGCTGATCGACTGGGCTCGCCAGCGCGGCACGCGTTTCACGGTTCGCCTCGTGAAAGGCGCCTACTGGGATTACGAGAAGATCAAAGCAGCGCAGAATGGCTGGCGCTGCCCGGTCTGGCTGCAAAAACCCGAAAGCGACACAAATTTCGAAGCCTGCTCGCGCGTCCTGCTCGAGAACGAGGACATTGTCACAGCGGCGTTCGGTTCGCACAACGTCCGCAGCATTGCGCACGCGCAAGCGCTCGCGGAGCAGATGGGCATCGATAAGAGCCGGTTCGAGTTTCAGCTCCTCTACGGGATGGGGGGCCCGATCAAACGCGCACTGGTCGAAATGGGCTACCGCGTCCGCGAATACTGCCCGGTCGGGGAGCTGCTTCCCGGGATGGCGTATCTCGTGCGGCGCTTGCTCGAGAACACCTCCAACGAAGGTTTTCTCAAAGCGAAGTTCACCGACAACGCTTCCGCCGCGAAGCTGCTGCGCGAGGCGGGCACGACCCCGTGGCCGAACTGCGCGTAGCCGGCCGCGGCTGACAGCCCGCGCCGGCCCGCTGGGACCGGCGGCGGGCCACGCTCGCGTGGCGGCGACCCACAGATGGTTGGTTTCGGTCCTGGAA
>JBHENA010000061.1:0-5759 GCA_046262275.1 Chthoniobacterales bacterium | reverse complement strand
GGTCCGACCGAGTCCGAGACGGAAAATACATCGAGCCGGATGGCAGCAACCGTGACGGCGCTGATTCGCGCAACGGCCACTCGCACGACAATCAAACCCGCGAGACTCCGCCAGGCGACAGTTATGATAACGCGCCGCTGGTGAACTTCGTGCATCGACAGAGCCAGGAGCAAATGCGCACCGCCTTGCGCGAAGTGCGAGCACGCTTTGGGAAGAGGTATCCGCTCGTGATCGATGGGCGGAAAATCGAGACGGAAAATTGGATGTCCTCCATTAATCCGAGCGCGCCTTCCGAGACGGTCGGCTATGTCGCCGAAGGCACGGTGGTTGATGCAGAAGCAGCGGTCAAAGCAGCACGCAGGGCTTTTGAAACGTGGCGACAGACCAGCGTCGCTGAACGCGCGGAATTGCTCGAGCGGGTCGCCGCAATCATGGACCGCCGCCGTTTTGAGTTGTCTGCTCTCGAGGTCTACGAAGTGGGCAAGGCGTGGGCCGAGGCCGACGGTGACATTCGGGAAGCGATCGACTTCCTCCTCTTTTATGCGCAGCAAATGCGCATCCTCGGCCGCCCGAAGCTCACGCAGCACGTGCTGGGGGAGGAAAGCTACCAGCATTACTGGCCGCGCGGCGTGGCGCTCGTGATCGCGCCGTGGAATTTCCCAATCGCGATTTTGTGCGGAATGGTTTCCGCCGCGCTCGTCACCGGCAATACGGTAATCATGAAACCGGCCGAGCCCTCCGCAATCACTGGCGCCCTGCTGATGGAGATGTTTGAAGAAGCCGGTGTGCCGCCGGGTGTCCTCAATTATTTGCCCGGTCACGGGTCGGTCATCGGCCAGCACCTTGTCGATCATCCGGAGGTCGTGATGATCGCCTTTACCGGCTCTCGGGAAGTGGGGCTGCGTATTTGGGAATCGGCCGGCAAGACGCGGCCGGGTCAGCCCGAGCTGAAACGCGTCGTTTGCGAAATGGGCGGCAAGAACGCTGTCATCGTCGACTCTGATGCGGACCTCGATGAAACCATCGTCGACACGGTTTACTCTGCCTTCGGATACCAGGGGCAGAAATGCTCGGCTTGTTCCCGCCTGATCGTGCTCAAGGAGAACTACGATCGCGTCGTGGAACGTCTCATCGCCGCGACCGCCAGTTTGCGGGTCGGTAACCCCGAAACGCCCGGGATTACCCTCGGGCCAGTGATTGACGAGAAGGCCTATCGCGGAATCCAAGAGCGGATCGCGCAGGGGATGGGCGAAGCAACTCTCGCGTATCAGGCGAAGGATCTGCCGCCGCAGGGCTACTTTATCCCGCCCACCATTTTCACGGATGTGAAGCCAGATTCGAAACTCGCCCGGAGCGAAATCTTCGGTCCTGTGCTCAGCGTCCTGAAGGCGCGTGATCTCGATGAAGCCATCGAGATTGCGAACAGCACCGAATATGCGCTCACGGCCGGCTTCTTCTCGCGCAGCCCGGCCAACATCGAGCGCGTGAAAGCCGAGCTCGAAGCGGGCAACGTTTATATTAACCGCTCCTGCACCGGCGCCGTCGTCGGCCGTCATCCGTTCGGCGGCTTCAAAATGTCGGGCGGCGGCACCAAAGCGGGCGGTTCCGATTACCTGCTCAACTTCCTCGTTCCACGGGTCGTGACCGAAAACATCATGCGCCACGGCTTCGCGCCGGAAACGACGCCGAAGTACCGCGAAGAGTTCTTGCGCATGGGGCCGAAGCGCACGAATCGCGCATCGGCTTGATCATGCGGTTAGCGCCCGCGCTCTTAATAATCTGGATTCTTTTTGCCTCCGCGGCGGCGCGAAGCGTCGGAGCACCAGACCTCGCGCGAATTCCCGACATGGAGCCTTCAATGATCAAAACCTATGTGGCCCCAAAATATCCGTACGAGGCGCGTCGCGGGCGGGCCGAAGGCAGGGGGATTGTAGTGATAGACGTGAACAGCTCTACTGGAACGGTTACCGGTGTCAGCATGGCAAAAAGCACGGGCAATCGGATGCTTGATCGTGCTGCGCAGGATGGGTTTCTGCAGTGGCGGTTCAAGCCCGGGACGCCGCGCCAGATCAAGGTGCCGATCGAATTTGTCCTTGCCTCGGGCCGGGTCCAGACTGGCTATCATGTCAGATCCAAGTCGATGGACGAGGTCCTCAGCCGATTTCTGGGCAAAGGAACAGTCTTGAAAGGACCCATTCCGGAGTATCCCGAGTTCCCGACTTGGACGAACAGGAGCGGCAAGGGTGTCTACGAACTGCACGCAGACAAGGATGGCAAAGTCCAGAACGTCCGCATCATCAAGAGCAGTGGCGACGCGACTTTCGACCGTGTGGCCGTAAAGACGCTGGGAAAGTGGCGGCTGCGGCGCGGCCCACTCGTCCTGGAGCTACCGCTCAGCTTTACTCTCACGCCTACGAATTATTCCGTGGACGTTGCCAGGTGAAATCGGCCGTGGCTCACGATGATCTGCGCGACGCTCCTCTAAATCCAAACCCGTGGTGGCGCTCGGGCGTTCGTGCGCGCAGAGTGGTGGGATGAAGAAATTCCTTTTAGTGGGCGCGGCGGCTGCGGCGTTGTTCGCGAGCGGGTGTGCCAATGATCTTTCTCCCGAAGTAACGGAGCGAGATCCGGCGCCTTATTCACCTGATCCTAGTGTGCACGTCCCGCAGCGCCCGCAAAGCAGGTCTGGCGGTTCCAGCGGGCTTTAGTGTGCTGAAAGGGAAAAAAGGGGACGAGGAGGAGCATGAACTACTTGGCGCGCTCGGGAGCTTCTCCGGGGAGCGCACGCGCCTCGCGGGCTGGCGATGGCGTCCTCGCGATCGCGAACTTTGATTTTGTCTTCTACTTTCGGAGGGAAGTCCGTTTCGGCGAGGGCGCCGAAACCAGCACGCGAGGCGCGTGCGCTCCCCGAAGAATACATGCCCGCCGCAACCGAAAACCGCCTTCGTGTCGCCCTTACTTCCCACATCCCGGCGCTACGGTACTTCCTAGCTGTCGAAGCCTTTCACGAGCACAATGAGCCGCCGCGCGTTCGAGCGTTCTCGATCGGCCGGTCCTGGGACGATGCGCGGCAACGAGAGTTCTGGTTTGAACCTTACTCCCAGTGGCCGGCAAGCCACACCCAACCGCCTCCCCGCCTGGCCCAGCGGCCTTCCACCCACACAGCCGCCGGCCTCGGACGCACGACCCAATGGCCGCGTACCCATTCGTAGTCCGCTCCGGTCCAGCGCCAATAACCGCGCGTCCAGACATATCTTGCCCCCGGCGAAGCGGTCTGCGTTTCAACCCGAACCGCGGGCGGTGTCCGGGTGACGACGACTTCCCGAGTGACAGGCGCTCCCGGCGCGGTGGTGACGACCTCTCGCCTGACTTCGGTGGTGGTTACCGGCACGGGTTCTACGACGGTGGTGCAGCCGGCGAACGCGAAAGGCGCCAACGCCAACAGATAAATGCTTTTGGTCATGATTGGTATTTCCTCACTATCGATTCGGTTTGTACCCACGGCCCGGCTTTAGGAGCGCTCGATTTTTCAGCGGTGCTCCGCAAATCCGGGCTGCCCAAGGCGAAACCGAATAGCGAAAACGGTACTCCAAGCTGATGATCAGCGATGCTCTACGTGATCGCGACGCCCATCGGCAACTTGGGTGACATCACTCTGCGCGCGCTCGAAGTTCTTAAGAGTATTGACGTGGTCGCAGCCGAAGACACGCGGCATTCCGGCATGTTGCTGAAGCACCTTGGGATTCAGAAGCCACTCATTAGCTACCACGAACATAACGAGGCGATGCGGACCGCGCAGCTTGCCGAACGCCTGACGGCGGGTGAGAACGTCGCGTTGATCACAGACGCGGGAATGCCTGGTCTTTCCGATCCGGGCGCGCGGCTTATCCACGCCTGCATCCAGCGCAATCTTCCCTACACAATCATCCCTGGCGTCTCGGCCATCCTGACGGCGCTGGTCGGGTCCGGCTTTTCCCTCGAACGATTCTGCTACCGTGGGTTTCTGCCGGTGAAGAGCGGTGGTCGCGAGCGCGAACTCCGTGCCGCGGCTGAGCGGGAGGAGACATCCGTCTTCTTCGAATCGCCTTATCGAATCGTGAAGACGCTGGCCGCGTGCAGCGAAATTATGCCGGAGCGACAACTTTGCGTCGCGCGTGAGCTAACGAAGAAGTTCGAGGAATTCCGGCGCGGAACCGCGGCCGAGTTACTCGCGCATTACCAAGTGCATCCCGCCAAGGGCGAGATCACCTTTGTGATCTCTCCGTTGAGCCATTAATCTGTCGCAGCACCATTCGTGGAGGCAATGGGAACCACAATGCCGGTGATCATTAGCGCCGGCAAAATGACCGAAATGCCTTCGTCATTGGAAACGATGACGCGAGCAGGACCTGGCGGGAGGTAGATATGATCGCGCGTCGGGACCTCGTAGAACTGTCCGTCCGCTGTGCGAATGCTGAATGGCGCGAACGGCGTTTTGATCAGATGCGCGCGAATATCAGGAAGCACACGAGGAGCGTATTGCAGCCTGACCCTTCGCGCAATTAGCGGGAGCTTTCCGCTTGTCAGAACCGCTCACTTGTGTGACTTTGCGCGACTTTTCCCCAGCCATGGCGTTCGCAATCATCAGATCAGGCGGCCGACAGCACCGCGTCGCAGAGGGTGACATCATCGAGGTGGATTTCCTCGATGCGGAGGTCGGCAAGGAAGGTGTTTTCGCCGACGTGCTCTTTCACGGCGACGGCGACAACGTCACGCATGGTTCGCCCCTGATTGAAGGCGCGACTGTAACAGGCGAAGTGGTCGAGCAGCGCAAGGACAAGAAGGTGATCGCCTTCAAATACCGCCGGCGTAAGGGTTATCATCGCACGGTTGGCCATCGCCGGAAGCTGACGCGGGTTAAGATCACCAAGATCAGCCTGGGTAAGAAGCCGGCCCGGAAGTCCGCATCGAAGAGCGAAACGGCAGAGGCTTCCTAATCTCATGGCTCACAAAAAAGGACAAGGCAGCGTCAAGAACGGTCGCGACAGCGTTAGCAAGCGGCTTGGGGTGAAAAAATTTGGCAGCGAAACAGTCATCGCCGGTAACATCATCGTTCGGCAGCGGGGGACAAAGTTCCTCCCTGGGAAGAACGTTGGTTTGGGGCGCGATTACACCATTTTCGCGCTTACCGATGGCCGGGTGAAATTCGATCGGGGCGGGCGCCGGGTCAACGTTGAGGCAGTCACCGCTGGCAACCCGTAGCCTCGGCGGTGCGTCTGGCGCAGCGGCTTTTGTAGCACCTGTCTCTTCGGTCCCCCCGGCAGCGGCAAAGGCACCCAGGGCAAAATCCTGGGTAGCATTCCGCGCTTCTTTCATTGCGCCTGCGGCGATGTCTTTCGCTCGATCGACACCAGAACACCGGTGGGCCGCGCGTTTCTCGACTACTCCAGTAAAGGTCAGCTCGTGCCGGACGAGATCACGGTGCAGCTCTGGAAAGCGCGCATCGATGCGATGGTGGACGGGCACAGTTTTAAGCCAGACATCGACATTCTCGTGCTCGATGGAATTCCCCGAAACGTGGGCCAGGCTAAGATTATGGACGAATTGATCGACGTGGAAAAAGTT
This sequence comes from Chthoniobacterales bacterium, assembly GCA_046262275.1. GTDB lineage: Bacteria > Verrucomicrobiota > Verrucomicrobiia > Chthoniobacterales > UBA10450 > JACCTI01. The sequence goes on along the minus strand of JBHENA010000061.1, from coordinate 155 downwards.
TTTCACCTCTCCTGCCCGAACCGCGAAGCGCTCTATACGCGACTGAAGAAGCGGGCTCTAAAGGACAACCGACTCGACGACGCGAACGAGGAAGTGATCAAGCGCCGCCTCGACACCTACGAGACGGAATCAAAGCCGGTGCTGCAATATTACAG
>JBHENA010000060.1:245-14617 GCA_046262275.1 Chthoniobacterales bacterium | reverse complement strand
ATTCCACCTGGTCCAGCTCGACGCGCCAGTTCATTCCGCCGCTCCTCGACGCTGCTGACGTTTCTGGAAATATGTCGGTCCTCGACGTCGGTTGCGGCCCCGGCTACGTCTCCGCGGCGGCGGCGAAACGCGGCGCCGCGCCCACTGGTCTTGATTTCTCGGGCGAGATGATCGCGATCGCGAAAGGAATGTTTCCGCACATCGACTTCCAGGAAGGCGACGCGCAAAACCTCCCCTTCGCTGACGTCGCCTTCGACCGCGTCGTCGCCAACTTCGCCCTCCTCCATCTCTCCGATCCTGAACGCGCGTGCGCAGAAGCATGCCGCGTCCTCAAGCCCGGCGGCCGATTCGGTTTCACCACCTGGGCGCGAAAAGAAGAAAACCCGTTCGTGAAACTGATCGATGATGCCATCCAGACGCACGCCAATCTGGAGGTCGATCTTCCGCCCGGCCCGCCCTATTACTTGTATGAGAGCCCGGAGGAGTTTCGCGCCGCGCTTGAGCGCGCCGGTTTCGATGGCGCCTCCATGCAGTTCCGACTGCATAACATTGAATGGCTCGTGCCAAACGCGCGTTTCATTTTTGACGCCGAACGCAACGCAGGCGTTCGCACGGCTGGCCTTCTGGCGCGTCAGACGCCCCACAAACTCGCCGCCATTGAAGCCGCGATCGAACAGGCGATCCGTGCCTATGCGAGAGGCGATGGGTTCGCCATTCCCAAGGCCGCGTACATCGTCGCGGCCGCCAAACCGCTCTAGCTGTGCGTCGGCCGCCTGCTCGCGAAAGTTTTCGGAGTCTCAGCCGAAGAAACTTTAGGAAGCGCCGCCGGCTACTTCGAGATGCTGCAAACCCTCGCCGCCGTCTGCATAACCTGGGGCTTCTTCGACGCAAGCTCTACCTGCATCAGGCAATCGCCGCGCTCGTCCTGATCGTCGTAGACGCGAAATAACAAACCCACCACACGTCACTCGCCCGCCGTGGCAAATGTCCGCTTCAGGGCCTCTCGCACCTCCACCTTCTCGCTCCAGCCAAGCTCATTCCGGAGCCGTGACGTATCGCCGACGAGGTGCTGCTTCCAGTTATACGCCGCATCGCTTTCAGCGTCCGCGCTGACTTCGATCTCAACCGTCTGTCCACTCGCCTCAGCCACCATGCCGATCCACGTCTGTTCCTCCACGGCTGGCTCATCAGCGACATTATAGATTCGCGCAGCTTCGGCCGGCGTTGTCACCGCCATCGCGATTGCGATCGCGGCGTTCTCCACGTAGGTGCGACTCCACTTCCAGCTCGCCCGCTCGCGCGATAGCCTGACCACACCATTCGCAATCATCCGAGCGTATCCCTGCGCGTGCTGCTGCGGATCTCCTGGACCGTAGACCTTCCCGAGCCGCAACACCGTCCCGGGCCTGTGCAACTCATGCAAGGCTACCTCCTCCGCCGGGATTTTATCGTAGCGATAGAGCAACTCTTCCGGTCCTTGCGCGCGCGCTCGATACGGAAACAAACGCGAGCGTAGCGGCGCGGATTCCACCAGGCGCGCGGTGCGCGGCGCGCCCTCTTCGGAACGACAGTAGATCCCGTAAGCGCGATATACATCCATGCTGCTGAGGACCGTGACGTTGCACGGCAGCTCGCCGATCGCGTCCTTCAGTGCGCGCACATCGTCCGCGTCGTACGCGCAAGTATCAAGCACCGCGTCCGGCTGCCACTCTTGCAAGGCGGGCGCAAATTGCCGCAAGTCGCGCCGCTCCCCAAAAACCTCTGCGACCGACGTCGGCAGCTTCGCCGCCGTCCCCCCGCGGTGGAAGACACGGACCTGGTGCCCCGTGTGCGCGAGGTTGCGAACCACCGAGCGGCCGATGAATCCGGTGCCGCCAATAACGAAGACGCGCATCCTTCTCTCTCGCCCGAGGACGCCGCGTCTTCTATTCACAGTTGCGACTTTCTCCTTCCGCACCCCTTCCCGCTTCCCCCTCGCGCCTGCGAAAACGACGCCTCGGCTCCGATACCTCCTGCTCCTGCTCGTGATCGCAAACCGTCGCTGCGGTCGTCGTAATGGCCGCCGTCGCGATAGATAGCGCGCGCCGCCGGCAAGTGGAGAACGAGCGCGAAGAAGTCCTGCACCAAATCTGAACGCTCTGATGCCGTCGTGCAGAACGTCGACGGCGATCGGCTACTGCAGATGCGGAAATTCCTTTCCCTCCCCTTCTTCGAGCCGTACGATCGTGCGTGCCACCGCCGCCTTCGAAAGCGCGATCCCTGCTCGCGACGTTCACGCCATACGTTCAGCAGGTGGAACGTCTCGCTGTCTTTGGGAGAGAAAGCACTGCAGAAAAGTGGATGAGCGAATGCAACGCAGCACTCAACGGCGGACCGAGTCGCGCGTTGCGCCAGCTCGTTTCATTGAAGACCCGACGGAAGATCGGCTCGTTTTTCTCGAGCTTCGAACTCGCCGGGAAAGCGGTTGATGAAGCGTGTTTGGTCAAAGCGGGACTGTTGTATGACCCTAGCTGCGGCGGCGGCGATTTGCTCCTTGCTGCCGCGCGACAGCTGCGCGTCCGCCGTGGATTGTGCGAGACAGTGCGATGGTGGGGCACCCGAATCGGTGGTCGTGATGTACACCCCGAGTTTGTTCGGACCACGAAAGCACGGCTTCTACTACTCGCGCGCAAACGAACAAGCGACGAGGCGCCATTGGAGCAAGATCTAGCCGAGGCGGCATTCCCCCGAATTGAGATTGGCGACGGGCCAGACGCAGCCTCCGGCGTTGCGAACGTTCGTTCCTTGTTGGTCAACCCTCCCTTCCACTTGATCAATGCGCCGAAGCGATGCACGTGGGCCACTGGACGCGTTAACGCCGCTGCGGTTTTTTTGGAGCGTCTCCTCGTTTCCGCTGCCACCGGCACCCGCCTGACAGCAATCCTACCCGAAGTGCTGCGCACGGGTGCGCGGTACGAGCGTTGGCGACAATCGATTGGCTGCTTGTTAGAAATCCACGGCATAGATAGCTACGGCCTTTTCGATAATGCAACGGACGTGCATGTGTTCGTGCTTCGCGGCACCGTCATCAAACGACAGTCGCTTGTGGCGACAACGTGGTGGAAGGTCCGCGCCCACCGAACGCAAACTGTTAGCGACTGTTTCGACGTGCATGTAGGCCCAGTGGTCCCGCATCGCGACGCCAACAAAGGACCGTTGGTCGGGTACATCCACGCCAGGAGTGTTCCCCGCTGGACGCGCACATTCATCGCAACGGAGACGCGGCGCTTCCAAGGAACATTGTTCCAGCCGCCATTCGTGGTGATTCGGCGTACGTCGCGCCCAGAGGACCGCTACCGCGCAGTCGGTTCGGTTGTCACAGGACCGACCCAGATTGCTGTCGAAAACCACTTAATTGTTTGCATTCCAAAAGACGGAACTATTCGCGGGTGTGTAAAGTTGATAAAGGGGCTGAAGACGTCTGCTGCGAACGAGTTCGTTAACGAGCGGATGCGGTGCCGGCATCTCACCGTCGGAGCCGTTTGCGAGCTACCGTTGCCGACGGACCGCGATTAGCTCGTAGGGGCGCGCACGCCGCACTCCGATTCCCGAGTCACTCAGGTCGGCCATACTTTTGACGACATCGAACATCGCACGGGTTGTTTGCTCGTCTGGAGGCGTTTTGCGCAGCGTGTCGATTGTCCGTCGAATCCACGCGTTGATTTCGGTTAATCGCTCTTCGGCTGCAAATAGCCGACGTTCGAGAATCAACTGCGGGCGATTGAGGTAGAGTCGCTCAACCACGTATCGTGCGGCTACGTTCCTGCCTGATAGCAAAAAGGTGTCCGCATCTTCTGTAAACAAGTCGTTGTAGTCCTGGATCCCAGGGTCGGGATATGCCGCCACCGAATGATCAGGAGCTGGCTCATTCGGCCAGTCGTTACTCTTGAAGCGATTGCAGATGGCACACGCCAGATACAAATTCGCGACCGCGTCCACTAGGTCGGCGAAGATGGACTTGGGCCGGTAGTGATCGATGTGGAAGTTATCGAGACCGCCATAGCTGCTCTCGTGGATTGCGCAATAGACGCAGTGGCCGTGACACGCATCAGCAATCTCCTGCTTCCAATCGCTGTAAACGCCCGCAGGTTGAACCCGTTCGGCTTGCGGTTGACGCCATCTCATTCGCTGCGCTGCTTTAGCAGCCGCTCTATTTCGCCGCGCAGCTTTTCGAAATCGCTCAGCTTCGCTTCAAATCGGTCTAGCGCTTCTGACCGACCAACGTCTCCAGCAGCGCTCAGTCCGAGACCTAACGCCGTCTGTAGAGAACGCAGCTGCTCTAGCTCTGCCGCGTCCGCATTGCCGGACGCGGCCTTCTCTGCAAGTTTCCCCAGTTCCGCCAAATTGCGCTCGTACTCGCGCGCGAACCGGCGACCAGCGCGCACCATCCGCTCCACGTTTTCTGTGGCTTCTCTGCCAAAGCGCCTCCTATTCATCACAGCCTCCGCTGAACCGAGCGTCCGCTGAAGGTCTGCGTTTTTTGGGAATGCGGTTAGAATAAACACCGGAAAATCCGGCAGTGCGTCACGGATCGCGGCGATTACAGCATCCGCTTTATAATTAGCGGCACCGCTGCCTTCCTCTGCTGCCTGCTCGTCTAGAACGAAATCCGCGAGAAGGACCTGGACGTCATTATTCACGAGCCAAACGGGATACTTCGTCAGCTCTTCGAATAACGGCACGTCTATCGGCTGCCATCCCTCGGGCACTTCCGCTTCGACCGTCCGGTGCATCGTTTGTCGCTGCGGTTCGCGATCGTCCAGGATTCCGATCTTCGGCATATCAATCAGTCCGTAACCAAATCGTGAACCGTGCGCCGCCCAATTTCTTGTCCCGCGCGACGGAGCGACTTCCGCCAATATCTTTAATTACAGCGTCGACAATGCTGAGCCCTAGCCCAGTGCCGGCAGCACGTCCCTCTCGATCCACCTTTGTGGAGAAGAGTGGCTCCCAGATGCGATCTTGGATGTCCGGCGACACTCCCGGACCAGAATCAGCGACGGAAATTTCAATTCCTCGGTCACCGTCACGTTCGCTTTCCCGCAGTCGAATCTGAATAGCGCGGCCGCGAGCCTTCTGCCGTGCAAAGAAGTAGGCGTTCGTCAGTAGATTGATAAAAACGGACTCGACATCCATAGGGTACGTTGTCGCGTGCACCGGCTTAAAATCCGCGTCTACATGAATTCCGCTCGCGTCCATTGCAGGCATCAACTCGCTTAGCAATTCTTCCAATAACTCGTGAACCGGTGTCTCAGCTTGAGTTCGCTTTTCCGGCGTGACGCGGCTCAATGCATACGCGCCCCACGCTTGTACCCGCTCGCCGGCGCGGATGAGCTTCTGCAGCTCATCGAGCGCCGTAGTCACAGCCGATTTATGCCGCTTTAACAAGCCGCGCGCGGCATACGCAGATGACATTAGCTGTTCTAATGAAGCTTCTATCTCATGCCCAAACGTGGCGACAGCGATCCCAAGCGTCGCGAGACCACGGTAGATCGTCGCTTGTGAGGCAAGCTGTTCGATCGAGCGCTTGACTCGGCCGACACGATCTAAAGTGAGATTTAGCTGCGTGCGAAGACGTTCGGCCGCCCGGCCGGCATCTTTCGGCAACTCCTTCTCGACATCTGCGATTCCGTGGCGCAGCGAGCGAAGCTCGGCGTCGAAAGCGCGTAGCGTCTCTCGCGGACTCGGCGTCTCCGGAGCTTCAGCGCGCCGGTGGAGAAACAATCTGTGATAGTGATTTTCTAGACGGAATAGGCAGCCAAAAATGAATGCTTTGAGCGCGACAAAGTGATCTCCATGGACTAAGCCTTCGCGCCCGGACGTGTCGGTTATGCCGGGGTTGAAATCGCGACTCAAGAACACGCTGCCAATAATCTGATTGGGCGCTACCTTCCAAGTCGGTCGGGCGGGACCCGCCGGGTCGGCAGCCTTTCGAGCTCCGAGGCCTAACCAATCGCCCTCTGGTTTGCGCGGATCGCCGTACGGCATCACGCGAATATTGTCGCGGTATACCTTGATACCGGCGTGGAGGTTGAGGAACTGCCGCAAGTCCGTGACGCTGAAGCTCGTACCGCGCATGCTTTCTTCCACTCGCAGATAGAAGAGAAGGTGCACGCTCACCGGTCCAAATGGAGGCGCTGCGACATCTTCGGTAACGCCGTTATCCGCGATCGGTCGGTGAACGAAGTTTTCCCAAGGAATTGTGCCGCTTTCGGCAGGCTGCATCTTACCTTTTGGATTGCGATCGAAAAACTCGTACCGGACGAGATTACCATTTTGGTACGTGAACTTCGCCTCGATTTCCGCATTCTCGTAAAATGGCGAAGTGATGACACCGTTCTGCGTTGCGTCGAGGGAAGAGTTTAGCCTGATCTGAAAGTCACTCTCACCAGCAATGGGACTTGTGAGCACCGACAACTCCCGCCGCAAATCGTCCAAGTCCGAGCGAGACCACGTCTGTCGGAGTTGTCGTATCGTTAATTCGGTTCCTGTACATTTGCGAGAATTCCAACACGGCTCCGGCGCTGGTAAATATTTGTTGCTCCTCCGATCGAACTTAGCCGGGATCGGAACCTTAAAGCGGGTATCCGCTAAATCTTCGAGCGGGACTTTCTCTAACTCGCGCCCGCTATTTTCAAACCACCGCCAGTCAACGCGCAATCCAACCGCATCGTCGCTCTTGGACTGGGTGCGGAGCTCAAGGACACTGCCGAGACGGTCCGCCGAAATTCGTCCGATCCCTTTTTCACCCGTCTTTCGGCGTCTGCCGGCTTCTTTGTGTTCTCTCTTGTCGGAGAAGCCAATGCGCAACCACTTCGTATCGACGTCCTCCTCGCTCATACCCGTGCCGTTGTCTGCGATCCGGATAAGACCCTGCTGCACGCCATTCGATGACGGCTCGATTGTCACCTCAACCACCGCAGCGGCAGCGTCGTATGAATTTTTGACCAACTCGAGTACCGCAGTTGTGTGGTCTTTGATGCTGTCCCGTCCCCACGTCAGCATCGCGCGAGCGTCGATCGAGAAGTGCTTTGCTTCGGTTGTTGCCGACGGATGACGTATGGTTGGCATACGGCGAAACGACCTTATAGCCGCCTACTACTGACAGCGCAACGTGTCGCTCGTCAGGAGCAAGAATATGCAGAAGTGCCGCTATCTCCGATGAAGTGCAGAGGAGTCTTGCCAGTGATCGGCCGCACGTCACTCCGGACGAAGCAGCCACGCCCGCTAGCGCGGCATCGTGATCAGCTTAAATCTGCAGATCATCCGGCCAAAGGAAGTATGGACCTTTGCCCACCCGGAATTCGCCGCCGGCATTGCGACCAGCAGGAGTCAGATACCGCTTTCCGCCGTCCCGCAGCTCGAGATAGCCGCGGCCTATTAGCTTCTCGTAGAGCTTCGTGAGTTCGATACCGAGCTTCTCTGCGAGCTTTCCGGTAGTGAGCTTCGCGTATGCATCGCTCGGCTCGTCAGCCACTCGGGCGGTCGCCACGGGCTGCTCAGCGGTTGTGCCGCCGCTGATCCGGATGATCCGTTCTGCTTCGGCCTCCGCCTGCGCGAACAGCTCGGAATCGGCACCGCGATCGAAGAGAATGCCCATCTCCTGGTTCTTCGCTTCGCTGAAGTCGTAAAGGTTCAAGCTGGTGATGATGCCCATCTGCTCATTAATGTAGCACTTGGCGTGGACGTTCCTACAGAACGTCACCTGAACGCCTGCTACGTCCCGGAGCTGATCGGCACCCTCGCATCCTTCTTTCTTGCCGTAAACGACGTGCACCGCTACCCCACGTCGGACGGCGTCTTCAACAAGTTCGCGGACGCGCGGACGCAGCTTCAGATACGGGCTAATGAGCACGATCCTCTGCTCCGCCGTCTTGAGCAGACGTTCGATGCGATAACTGATCGCCGTCGTGTCGAGAAATTCGGCCATAGGCGCTATGTCTGAGCAGTCGCGATACCACCGGCTGACTTACGAAAAACTTTCTGGCTTTCTGGTTTCCGAATTCGGTGATCCGCTGTGTTGTGCCTAGCATGAGGGCGCCTGCAGCTCCCGCATCTGAAACCGAGCCAGTCGTACTGATCTTCGTGGTTTTCTCCTCCGGTCTCGATACTGGCGAAGTTTTGCAGCCCACTGAAATCCCGAGGGCCCAAATTTGGCACTGCTCCCCATCATCTCACGCCGTAGGTGACGCCCAGGGGTCGGTGTTATCGCTATACGTGACTCACGTATACCGGCGTATGGCCGCCCCTCAACTCGGCCCAGCCACAATCCCTGGCCTCGAGCTTCGCCCGCGCCCAAATCCCCCCCGCCGCTACGTGACCTAACCCTCCGACAGTTTCGTTGCTATACGTGAGTCACGTATAGCGCTTCTGCCGCAGCGTCTTGCGTGACGCAACGACGGTCCGACGCTCCGTGGAATGCCCTCCGAACCGCAGCACCCTCTAAAATCGTGACCGCCGCTGGCAAACTCGACCGCTTTAGGCGGGCAAGTTCTCACGCCTAGGATTCAAAGGTCAGGAGCGAACTTGTGCCATCACTTTCGCTGACGTGCGGTGTGGACGCTTCCTCGATTCGCAACCGTCGGAGCTGTAACCGTCTACCCGACGCGCGGTGTTCTCGATCCGCAGCGGAATTGAATTGGGAACCAGAAAGCCAGAAAAAGAGCTGTCCAGGTCAAAACACAGAAACAACTCCGTCGTTCTGTGTTCTTGGATTCATGGCTTCCAAATTTCATTCCTTCTTTTTCCGTCAAGAGCAGCGCCCCTTACGACGCGTCAGCAGCTGCGGGTGAGCATCCTCGCCTCTGGACGCCAAAAGCGAGTCGGCAGCGATCACTTACGTCGCGCCAACGCCTGCCCTCGCTCGACGGACCGCATTCTCCGTGCGCTTCGAGCTACGCTATCACACAACAATCAGTCCTCGTCCGCATCCTGCCCGCCGTCGCCGGCTGCATCTGCCGCGCTCGGCGGGCGTGTAATCTGCACCGCGTGGCTGAACTCCGAAGTGTTTCCATCCGCGTCCGTCGCGGTGGCGGTTGCCCGTCTCGCCCCGATGACTCTGAACCTGCGGCTGAAATTGAAGGCGGCGTTGCCGGCGCCGTCGGTCGTGACGTTCACGGCACCGAGGAACCAGCGACCTTCGCCGTAACCGGATTTGTCGGCCTTGCCGCTGGCGAAGCATTCGATGCGGTAAGTTGCGTTAGGCTTGCTGTTCAAGGAGCCGGCGATCGCGATCTGGCCCTGGTCGACGGAGGCACTGCTCAGCAGGGGAAAGTTTTGCAAGCCGTTCGGGCCGTCATCCAGGTCGCCCTGGTCGTTCATCGTCACGCCGTCCTCCTCCAGGTCGATGCCCAACAGCTTGTTCCCGTAAATGCGGTTGCGCGTCATCGTCACGCCGTTCACGGCAACGAGGATCCCGCCGAAGGGATGATTGTACGCGATCGTGTTCGCGATGCGCAGCGTACTCGTGCCGTCCTCGAGCAACCCGACCTTGGCCGGGCTCCGAATGACGATCCCAAATCTGTTCCCGAGCGGCTTCGTTCCCGCCGCGGTTGTCCCGATTCGATTGCCGACGATCACCGCGGGCGGCGCAGAGGGGTCCGGGGAAGCCGTCTCGACATCGATCCCGCCGCCGAGGTTGCCTGAAATCACATTCCGCGCGCCGGGTTCCGCGCCGCCGATGAGTCCGCCGGTCGCGATCATCCGCACGCCATACTGCGTGTTGTTTTCCGGGGCGGAGTTTCCCTTCGCGGTCGGGCCAAGGAAGTTGCCCTGGATCACCGCCGATCCGGCCAGGACAAGCACGCCGCGCACGGAGTTCCCGGAGATGACGTTGCGACTCGCCGGATCGATTCCGCCGACTGTCGCATCCGCCTCGAGCGAGACTCCGATCCCGTTCGCCAGTCCGGTCAGCCCCGCCGCATCCGTGCCGATGAAGTTCCCCGCGATGACGTGCCCGGCGCCGGAAGCGACGTGCACACCGTCACCGGTGAACCCGTTGATGACGAGGCCGCTCAGGGTCGTGCGCGCCTTCAGAATCAGGCCGTGCTCGCCATCGGATTGACCGCCATTGAGCTCGATCACGAGCACGGCATTATCAGAATTCCGCTTCGTGTTTACCGAGCTGCCGGGCTGCGTGTAACCATCGATCACCACCGGATCGACGATCGCCGGCAGCTGCGTCAACGGCGCGATCCGCTGCACGCCTTCACCGGGAATGTTGAAATGAATTTCGTCCGGCTTCGCCACGGAGGCGTTCGGGTGCGCGTTGGCCGCCTTCATCGCCGCGCGGAGCGAGCCCGGCCCGGCGTTGGCCGTGTTCGTGACGGTGTAGATGTTCGCGAGCGCGCTCGCCGAACCGCAGAGACAAAGAAGCAGTGCAAACCGCGAAGGCGACGTGATCATGGCTTGAGTATGTTCGGGAGCGGTCTCCGCGCCTAGCGCGAAATTCCGCTTCGCGCGGGCGGCGAGAATTGGCTGGCGAGCGACACGAACTCAGCGAATCCGCTTTATCGCGAATTGCGCATCGCCTCGGGTTTGATGCGCACAGCGCAACCATGGCAATCAGGCACCATCCGACGCGCTCAACAGGCGCTGATCGGCAAGGCCGGCGGACGGATTGCGTGTCGTCGGCTACGGAATCAGCTCGCGCTTTCTTCACGCCACGCGTTGGCGAGCGTGCGAAGAAGCGACGTAGATGTCTCCGCTTCATTCACAACCAAGTCGCCAAAAGTCAGATGGTCGTTGGCCCGCGAATGTTTCGCCTGAACCAGCCGGACCGTGCCGTTTCGAAGCCGCACTCCAACATCATCTCAACCTTTCGTTCCGTGAAGCTGAAACGCGACGGCTTCGATGTCTGAGTCGATGTCGAGCAGTTCGACGAGATACAACAGTCCCGTTTTCCACTCGAACCAATACGGTTCGGGAGAGCCGGCACTAGCGTAACGCGCTGTCGGGTGCGCCATTTTGTAATATCGCACAATACACGCGCGCTGATCGATTGCTCCAGCGTTACAGCGCACTCCGAAATTCCGTCGGCGTGACACCAACCACGCGCCGAAAAACCTGCGCGAAATGGCTCGGGTTCTTGTAGCCGACTTCGAGGGTGATCTTTAATTCGCAGCGAAATTGAATTCGGAAACCAGAAAACCAGGAAAAGAGCTGCCTAGGTCAGAAGGAGCGAAACAACTTCACTCGTCCTCCGTTCGTGGCTTCCTGGCTTCCAAATTGATTCCTTCTTTGTTGATTGATAGCAGGCCGCCCGTTGCTTCCCAATCCGTTACGGCACGGATGAGTTGCAGGGCGCGCGTGATCCGTTGATGCTGCGCCTGCCCGGCTTCGCACCGCTACCTCGCGGCTGTCACCGTCTACCCGACGCTGCCCTCGCGTCGTGTTCGCGCGAGACGACCTGCAGCGGGGACATGTCGGTTGTCTGCTTAAAGACACTTGGCATTGTGAAAGGTCTCGCTACCGGTTATTTCAAGAAAAGTGAGCCTGCACGAAATCCTCGAAACAATTCCGAAGTTGTCGTTCGCGGAGCGGCAGCAGCTAATTCGTCGCGCGATCGAAGCTGACGAGGAACTGACGCCGCATGAGCAAGCGGTGCTCGACGCTCGTTTGAAGGATTTTCGACCTGATCCGAATCAAGGAGTTCCGGCGGAATCGCTGAAGGCAGAAGTGATGCAGCGGCTGAAGCCGCAATGATCCGCCAAGTCATCTTCCGATCCGAGGCGGTCGAAGATGTGCTGGAAGCTGCAGTGTGGTACGAGGAGCGGTCTCTCGGCCTCGGCGAGGAGCTGATCAACGAGATCCTCATCGCGACGGACCGCGCTGCGCAGAATCCAGATCTATTCAGAGTCGTTCGTGCTCGTGGTGAAGTTCGTCGGGTCCTCACCGAACGCTTTCCTTACCGCATTTTCTTCTCGGTTATAGACGAAACGCTTTATGTCCACGCGGTCCTGCACGGCGCGCAGCATGACCGCCACTGGCGCTCGCGGGTGTGAAGTTACCGAACGCCTGCCGGCTCGCTACAGCGCACTCCGAAATTCCGTCGGCGTAACACCGACCACGCGCCGAAAGACCTGCGCGAAATGGCTCGGGTTTTTATAGCCGACTTCGAGGCCAATCTCGATCAGGCTGCGCGACGTTTCACGGATGAGTTGCTGGGCGCGCGTGATCCGTTGATGCTGCGCCTGCCCGGCTTCTCACCGCTACCTCGCGGCTGGACCGTCTACCCGCCGCTGCCCTCGCGTCGTGTTCGCGCGTGACGAACTGCAGCGGGGACATGCCGGTGGTCTGCTTGAAGACACGAGAAAAATGGAAGGGACTTAGCTCGGCCAGCTCGGCCAACGACTCGAGCGAGATGTCGTCGGCCAGACGTTCATGCACGTAGTCCTCGACCTTTCGCAACTGGCGCACGGGCAGGCCGCCGCGGAAGTCGGCTTTCTCCGCCGCAGCGGTGGTGTATTTCTCAGCCAGGCAGCTGGCGATGAGCTTCGTCAGATGCGTGACGCGCTCCGATTTCGCCGGAACGCGCGCCGCCAGCATTTCGGCACAGACGAAACAGAGATGCGCGAGCGCTTCATCGCGCCCGAAGAAGTCGATCACATTGACGCTCTCCGCCTTACCGGGGTGCGCCGCTTCGACGGCGGCGAGGAAGGCATCGACGGAGACATGGATCTGTACGTTTTCCAGGTCTTCACCGACTGGCGAACTGAAGCTGACCTCATATGGAGTTCTCGAGCGGGTGACAAAGAGAGTGCCGCGCTGTAGCTGGTGCGTGAGCCAGTTGCCGCCGACGTCGCGTTCTTTAAAAACCGCCGAGCCTTTGATCTGACACGAGATCAACGGCTCCGGAGTCGCGGGCACGAGGAACCGATCGACGACGCGCGGGAACTTGTAACGGCGCACGAACAATCCCGGCCAGCGCAGCGCAGCGTTGTCCGCCACCACCTGTCCCTTCAGGTGCCGGGGATAGGCCGCCGCGGTCGTTCGGTCGGGCGTCTCCACGCCTAGGTTCAAGGGTCAGGAGCGAACTTGTGCCATCACTTTCGCTGACGTGCGGTGTCGACCCTTCCTCCATTCGCAACCCTCGGAGCTGTAACCGCCTACCCGACGCGCGGTGTTCTCGATCTGCAGCGGAATTGAATTTGGAAACCAGAAAGCCAGGAAAAGAGCTGTCTAGGTCAAACACAGAAACAACTCAGTCGTTCTGTGTTCCTGGATTCATGGTTTCCAAATTTCATTCCTCTTTTTCCGTCAAGAGCAGCGCCCCAATTTCGGTCTTTGGCGGAGCAAGGTTATTCGTCTAGATCGCCGCTTTAGGAGCGCTCAAGCTTTTGCTGTAGATCCCCGAGCGGTCGAAGCAGCAAACGCGGCGCTTCCCGGCCGCGAGCATCGAGCAGGCATTTTTGATCCGGCGCGCGCGCGTCTCTGCTTGCTTCGCGGAGGCGATCCAGTGGATCCAATCTCTCCGCGCGATGGGCGTGATGTCCGACCACACGTCTCGCGCTTTTACCGGGGCACCCGCGAGAGCGGTGCGCAGATCTGACGGCACGGTGGGTTCCGGTTCCTGTGCGGCCGGCGCGATCTCCAACGTGACAACGTCGCCCGCTTCTGCCCCCGCACCTTCGCGCATCTTTCGGTGCACTTTGAGCCAGTGGCTTTTCTCGCCGTCCGGCGCGAGCGTGGCTCGAAAGGGAAAGCCATTGATGGTGCCTTCGACCGCCATCATGCTCCGCGAGGGGAGCTTCGCACTGGCGTTCTTTGGCAGGGTGAGAAAGGTCCAGGAGTCGGCCTTCTCGCTCTCCGACGGCCGGAGGAGTATCGCTTTGAAACGGATCTTAGAAGCGGTGTTGCTCATATTGCGTGGTATCAGTGATAGGGATGTGCTTTTCGGACGCTGCGCGGTTTACGCGCTCAACAATGTGCGATTCGAGGGCTCATGCAGAAGGCAGTTAATAAATAATAAGACAAAGGTTCGCCTCTAAAGACGAACAATTTTTCCTCGAACCACGGCACTTCCGCCACTTATATGGCGCGTGGCCGTGCTGCGGATCCATATGCAGCCCTTCCCCCGTAAACTCGACCCGAGTTCCTCGCTCTCCTCACTCTCCACAACAACGCACCGTTGCGCGTGAACTCGAATGCTTTAAGCATTCAAGCGCTCCGGACCGGTGGAAGGAACGCGTCTCGGTTGACGCAGCTCCAGCAATGGCAATAGCCCCTGGGCTCCGTACGCTTGACCGCTTTAAGCGATCGAGTCGCCGAGACCTGTAAATACCGTGACCAAGAAGTGATCCTGCTCGACCGAAACTGGTTCGTTCGTACAGGTT
>JBHENA010000060.1:0-235 GCA_046262275.1 Chthoniobacterales bacterium | reverse complement strand
CGATAAAGACGACGCTGCGGTTGAGCGGCGATACCGCCGCATTGCTGAATTCGGCGATCGTGTCTTGCGCGTCGCAGTCAATACTACAGTTGAGCCAGTGCGTGTGGTAGGTGTATTCTTCGACCGCAGCATGAAGGGGAAGCTATGAAACTTCAGGTTGATAGAGAGGCAGATGCGCTCTACCTCCGGCTTGACGACAGCAAGATTATCGAATCAGACGAGGTCGCGCCTGGAG
>JBHENA010000059.1:0-14981 GCA_046262275.1 Chthoniobacterales bacterium | reverse complement strand
GCGTACAGTTGGGCGCGGAAATCAGCCAGGCAATCGCGACGCGGGATGAAGCGCAAACTGCGGTCGACCGCGCGGAGGGGGCGATTGCGACCGAGCAACAAACAGTCGAGGAGCTTTCCCACGCGTTGTTTTCCGCCGAGCAGGAGCTTCGGACCCAGCAGCAACTGCTGGAGGAGACGGAGAAGCAACGTTTCCGTCTGGAGCGGACCATGGCGGAAAAACAGTCCCGGCTCGAAGTTCTCCGGCAGCTGAACGAAGAGGGCGAGGGCCTGGCCAAAGGTTCGCAGGCAGTCTTGAGAGGCCTCGACAATCCGGAGGTTCTCAGGCCAGCGCTCGCAGGTGCGCTCGTCTCCAATCTGAATGTCGAGCGCGATTACATTGCGCCACTCGAGGCGGCGCTGGGTCGCAGCGTCCATGCCGTCGTCCTGGAGGATGCCGGCCTCGCTGCTGAAATTCTCCGCAACGTGGCGAGCAACAGTCTGGGCCAGGCGGCCCTCGCTTTGCCCACGCTAAGCGCCCCCGCGACCGATGATCACCTGGTCGATCTGCCGCAGGACGCGATCGCGTGGGCGATCGATAAAGTGCAAGCGCCAGACACCCTCGTGTCGCTCGTGGGCCGCCTCCTGCGCGGTGTTGCGATTGTCGACGATCTTGAGACAGCTCTTCGGCTGAAAAGAGAAAATCCTGTCCTGCAATTTGCCACTCTCGCAGGCGAGTTCATCTCCGCCGCTGGCGTGGTTTTTGGCGGTACCGCACCGGCGCAGACGGAATCGCTCCTCGGCCGCAAAATAGTGATCAGCGAAACCGCTTCGGAGGTTTCGCGCCTGGAACACGATCTCCGGCGTGTGGTGGAGCAACAAGATGCGACAAAGACCGCAGTCGCCGATGGACAAAGAAAAGTGGAAGAGTCGCGGCGCCGGCACCAAGCCGCACACGTGAGTCAGTCCAGCTCGGCGGCGGAACTTCTGCTTCTCAAGCATCAGCTCCGCGCCGCCGAAGAAAAGCTGCGTCAGTTGCAGGCGGAGCGCACGACGCTCGAACAGCAAACCACGATCGCCGACGAACGCATTGCGCAGCTCGGGCAGGAGCTCGCCGCCCTCACTTCTTCCGTCGCGGAGCAGCAGGCACAGAAAGCGGCTGTGACCGAGGCGATCGCGGAGGCGCGCCTGCACCAGGAAGAGACCACGGAGTCGCTGCAAAGCCTGCGGCTCGCGGTCGCGACGGAAAAACAGCGGCACGAAAATTTGATCGGGCAGCGTCAGCCGATGGCGGCGCGGGAAGCTGAACTCGCAGACCTGATCGCGGCGCGGCGCGCGGAGATTGCCAATTATCAGCGGCGTCTGGAGCTGCAAACTACCGAATCGGAGCAGGCGGAAACTGCGCTGCTCGCGCAAGGCGTGGAGTTGACTGCGGCGGAGGAAAACGTGGCGGCGATTTCGCGCGAGCGCACCGCGCGTCTGGCGGCAGTCAACAGCCTGGAAGCAGAAGTGCGCGCGACTCGGGATTCGCTGAACGAAATTCACGACCAGCGCGGCAAGTCGCAGGTGCGCCAGGCGCAGCTGCAATTGCGCGTGGATAATCTGCTGGAGCATGTTGCCCGTCGCTATCAGCTCGATCTGCGTGCGTTTCAGGCGGATCAATACGCTTTCGAAAAAACGCTCCGCGTGCAGTTGAAACGCCGAACGGCTCCGCCTGCCGATCTCGCAACCGAGCCGGGGAGCGCGCGCGACTCGGGCGGAATCGCTGCCGAGCCCGCAGACGAGGTCGTGCCGAGCCAACTGGATGGGCCGCAGCTGGAAACCCTGATCGCCGATCTCGCGCGTCAGCTCGATAACATGGGCCCGGTGAACCTCGACGCCGTTCAGGAATACGATGAGCTGGAGGAGCGCCATCGATTCCTCGAGGCGCAGAACAACGACCTGACCGCGTCGCGCAAGGAACTGCTGGATGTGATCGCGAAGATCAACGCCACGACGCAAAAGCTGTTTGCGGAAACCTTCGCGCAAGTGCGGGTGAATTTTCGCGAGATCTTCGCGGAGCTCTTTGGCGGCGGGCGCGCGGATTTGTCGCTCGTGGACGAGAGCAACCCACTCGAGTGCGGGATCGACATCATTGCGAAACCGCCGGGCAAGCAGTTGCAAAGCGTCTCGCTCCTCTCCGGCGGTGAACGGACGATGACGGCGGTCGCGCTGCTCTTTGCCATCTACATGGTGCGGCCGAGTCCATTTTGCATCCTGGACGAAATGGATGCGCCGCTCGACGAATCAAACATCAACCGCTTCATCAAGGTGCTCGAGCGGTTCGTGGCGCAGAGCCAGTTCATCATCATCACACACAACAAACGCACGATCGCAAAGGCGGACGTGCTTTACGGTGTAACGATGGAAGAGCGCGGCGTGAGTAAATTGGTCGGGATGCGGTTAGCGGCCGAGAAAGGAAGCGACGGCACTCTGCGTGTGCCGTTACGAAATGGAAGCACTCAGCGGCAGTTCGATGAAGAGCATGCCGAAGAGCGCGCGCTCGCGTTGAGCAGGTAGGGACGGCGCGCGGCGCCGTCCGAGACACGTGACCTGAAATCCGCGTTCACGCCTTTTCGTGCGTCTTGATGCCAGTCATCGCACCTCGGACGCCGCAGCGCGGCGTCCCTACCCATGCGTGATCCTCGCGCGCGACAAAATCCTATTTGCCGCCCATTACCGTTGCTGCAAGAATCTTCGGATGCTCCAGACGGCGGAACGCGGCGCGACCAGCAAAACCAAGGCGCCGCCGCACGAGCGATACCTCGAAGGTTTTCGATGGATGCTTTTGGCTCGAATTTTGGAGGACAAGCTCGCCAGCCTCTACCGCGGTGGCATGATTACCGGCGGCGTCTACATCGGCCGCGGCCAGGAAGCGGTCAGCGCGGCATGCGGAATGTTCTTGCAGAAAGGCGATGTTTTCGCGCCGCTGATCCGCGATCAAGCCGGGCGCTCTGCCTTCGGCGAGCCACTCCTCGATGTGGCACGCACGTATCTCGGTTCACGCCAGGGTCCGATGCGTGGCCGCGACGGCAACATTCATCGTGGACGGCCGCGCGAAGGTCAGTTGGCAATGATCAGCCATCTCGGCGCGATGATTCCGGTGGTCGTGGGCAAATTGCTCGCCAAGCGGATGAAAGGTGAAAAGGGCTTTGTCGGCCTAACGACTATTGGCGAAGGCGGGATGCAAACGGGCGCCACCCACGAAGGGATGAACATCGCGGCCGTTGAACAGGTCCCCCTGGTGGTGGTGGCGACGAACAATCACTTCGCCTACTCCACGCCCAACGAGCGCGAGTTTGCGTGCGCCGACCTGGTCGACCGGGCGATTGGCTATGGCTACGAAGGCAGTTCTGTCGACGGGACGGACCTTGCCGCCTGCCTCGACGTGATCGGCAGCGCGGTGAAACGTGCGCGCGCCGGTCGGCCGCCGCAGCTGGTGGTGGCGTCGATTCTCAGGCTTTCCGGCCATGGCGAGCATGACGATGCAAGTTATGTCACGGCGGATATCCGGGGTGAGCCGTTCGCCCAGGATGCGCTGCAACGCGCAGAGACATTGATCGTCGAACAGGAACTGGCCGACCCCGAAGAGTTGCGGCAATGGCGCGCTGACGCAGCCGCGCAAGTCGACGAAGCCGTCAGCACTGCGCAAAAAGAAGCAGCGCCAGTCGCGAGCGAAGAAGATTGGTGCGCAGTTTCGACCCCTGAACTGGTGGATCAGATTCCGTGAGCATCACCTACCTGGAAGCGATTCGGGAGGCGCAGGCTCATCTCTTGCGGGAGGACGATCGCGTTTTCATTTACGGCCAGGACGTTGGAGGCACTTTCGGCGGCGCGTTTAAGGCCACAAAGGGGCTGGCGACTGAATTCCCCGGGCGTGTCCTGAATGCGCCGATCAGCGAAGACGCCATGGTCGGGACCGCCATCGGCGCCGCGTTGGAGGGAATGCGGCCAATCGTGGAAATGCAGTTCGCGGATTTCTCCAGCATTGCGCTCAATCAGATTCTTAATAACGCCGGCACCCAGTACTGGCGAACGCAGGTCCCCTGCCCGATCACGGTGCGGCTCCCCTCCGGCGGCACCAAAGGGAGCGGCCCCTTCCACAGCCAGAGCATGGAAGGGCTTTATTCGCATTACCCTGGGCTGATCGTCATGACACCGGCCACGGTGGAGGACGCCTACAGCATGTTGATCGAAGCGGTCGCCATCGACGATCCGGTCGTCTACTGCGAGCACAAATACCTTTATTACCACCTCAAGGCCGATCAGCTCCCGACGGAGAATCTGCCCACGGGACGTGCGCGGATCGCTCGCGCGGGCCGCGATCTTAGTATCGTGACCTACAGCGCGATGCTGCATGAAGCACTTTCAGTCGCTGATGAATTCAGCGCCGACGGTTTTGAAATTGAGGTGATTGATCTGCGAACGGTGAAGCCGCTCGACACAGATACCGTTCTCGCCTCAGTCGCTCGCACTGGTCGGCTGCTTTGTATCGGTGAATCATTCCCGTGGGGCGGCGCCACGGCGGAAGTGATCGCGCGCGTCGCGACGGAAGGTTTCCATCTCCTCGACGCCGCGCCGCAGCGCATCAACGCAAAGGACACACCAATCCCCTATCACCCCAACCTTTGGACGGAACATCGGCCGAACGCGAAAACGATTGCAGAGAAAGCACGCCAGATTCTGGCGGAATAAAATCACAATCAGGACAATGCGTAGTTATTTCAGCCGAGCCGCCAGATGGAGCCGCTGTAGCAACGGCGCTGCGTCGCCGTTCCGCCGCGCTCACGCCCCGACGCAGCGGGGCGGCTACAGCGCCGGCTACTGATGTAAGACGCGTTCTCCTTAACCTCACCATCATGCCTCAAGTTCCTATCACCATGCCGCAGCTCGGCGAATCCATGGCCGAAGCGACCGTCGTCGCGGTCAAAGTGAAGCGGGGCGAGAAGGTGACCGCCGACCAGGAGATCATCGAAGTCGAGACGGACAAGGCCGTTATGGGCGTGACCACGCCATGCCCGGGCGAGATCGCCAGGATCGACGCGGAGGTAAAAGGCACCTACGCGGTCGGCGCTGTGCTCGGTTATGTGGAGGCGAGTGAAGCGGACGCGGCCCGATTCGTGAAAACAGCGCCTGAGCCGCCGAAAGGTGAAGTGGCGAAAGAAGTTCCGGGCCGTGAAGAGGAAGGCGCGCAGGCTGTGCGCAGCCGCAACGGCGCAAAAACTGAAGTCCCACGCGGCGGTCTGCCGGTGCCGGCTGCGGCCAAAGGCGCGGGATATCTCTCGCCGCGGGTTCGGGCGCGAATGGCGGAGCTGCAATTGACGCAGGCTGACCTCGCCGGCATCGCGGGAAGCGGCAACGCGGGACGCGTTACCGTGAAAGATCTCGAGAATTTCCTGGCCGGAATTGAAGAACACGCCACGGAAAACGCGAGCGCAATTCGCACTGGTGTGGCCGACGCGATGCGGCGCAGTTGGACGCGCCCGCTGGCGACGGTAGGCGTTTCCATCTGCCTGGATCCAGTCCTGCAAGACCGCCAGCAGCGCGACCGCAAACCGGGACCGGCGCTCTATGCTCTGCGTGCGCTTGCATTAGCTTTGGCGGAGAACCCGGCGGCGGCAGCGCGCCTCATCGGCGGTCGCGCTGTCCAGTCCGACTCCATCGACATCGGCGTAGCGGTCGAAGCGCAGGACGGAATCATGGTCCCGGTTCTGCGCAGGGCCGACAAAACCTCACTCGCGGAGCTGGCCACACGTTATTCGGAACTGGTCGAGCTGGCGCGGAAACGGCGGCTGGGGACGGAACTGACATCAGGTGGCATTGCGTCGGTCTCGAATTTCGGGACGTTTGGGCTCGACTGGGGCACGCCGATTCCCTTGCCCGATCAGACGCTTCTCCTCGGACTCGGCGCGGGCAAAAAGGCGCCTTCCTGGAGTGAAGAGAAGCAGCAGTTCGTTCCCGTCACGAAAGCGGAGCTGACCTTGAGCTTTGATCATCGCAGCCTCGACGGCGGCGGCGCGGGACGCTTGCTGAAGCGCGTCGCGGATTTGCTGGGGGAGCCGGCTAAGCTCTAGCGCGCATTGTCGTGCCGTGCTACCAACAGCGGGTCATTCCGAGCCGGCGGAGCGCGCCGAGGGACCCCGCACAGACTTGCGAATCACGTTTTTCGCCGAGCTGATCAAAGCATGCCGCGCTGGCGACTTCATTCACCCCATGGTTCGGTGATCCCTGACCTGTTGTGAGGTCCTTCGCCGTCTGCGCGGCTCAGGATGACGTGCTTTTCGGGATGAGCGTCTCATCACTTCCGACGCAGCTGTTGAGGTGTCGCTGGTTTGACAGTGCGTTTCCGTTTCGGATGCTGCGGCATGTCGGCTGCCTCCGGCGACGGCCAAAACGTGTCCGATCGAGAAATCCCGCGTGAGTGGCGAGAGGAATTTGAAGCTGCCGCGCGACGCCCTCTTGAGCAGCGGATGCGCTACGCCTTTATTCGCACCTACAAGCCGGTGCTGGATGACGCGCCATTTCGGGCCTGGGATTCCACCGCGCAGTATCGCCAATGGTGCCAAGAAAATCTGCCGGCATGGCTTGGCTATGGGAGCGTTTGAATACCGGCAGGCGGAGGAGATTCGGAAGAGCTTCGCTGAGCACGGGATTCGGTATCTGTTCATCGGAAAGTCGGGAGCTATTTTGCTCGGCTTTCCCGATACCACTCAGGACGCGGATATTTATCCTGAGAAAACGAGCGAGAATTGCCGCGCTCTCGCCGCAGCGCTGCGGGAATTGGGCTTCCCCCTCGAACCAGGACAGATTAAGGAGATCGAACGCGGCAAGGATTTCATTCAACTGAAGAATGGGCCGTTCGATATCGACCTGATCTTCGCGCCCGACGGCATCGAGAAGTTCGAGGATGCGTGGCGTCGCCACGTCGAGGTGGAGGGATTTCCGGTTTGCCATCCAGACGATATCATCGCGAGCAAAGCTGCGACCAACCGGCAGAAGGATCGCGAGTCGCTGCCGCGCCTGCGCTCGTTCCGCGATTGGTGGATGCAGCGTCAACGGGAGTGAAATTGAGGGATGACGCGTCCGGTTGCGCATCAGGTCTGCGCCTTTAGGTTCCGCTGAGATGCCGTCAGGGAGCGCAATCGACCCAAACATCACGATGCGCGAACTGCTCGAGCAGTTCCCCGGCGCACAGCGTGCGCTGTTTCGGAAGTACCACATCGGCGGCTGCAGCAGTTGCGGATTCAGCCCTGACGAGACGCTCGCCGGCGTGAGCGGACGCAATGACAACCTGGATGTGGAGGAAGTGATTGAGCATATCGTCACAAGCGATGCGGCAGATCGCGCAATGCAGATTGAGCCGCGGGATCTCGCTCGAAAAATCGTCGCAGGCGAGAAGTTGAATCTGCTCGATGTCCGGACGCGCGAAGAATGGGAAGCGGTGAAGCTGCCGAACGCGCAGCTCTTCACCCAGGAATTAATGCAGGAGATCTTGAGTCAGTGGTCGCGGGAAGATTTGCTTGTCATCTACGACCATCAGGGGACGCGGAGCATGGACGCCGCCGCCTATTTTCAGGGTCATGGCTTCACAAACGTGAAGAGTCTGCGCGGCGGCATTGATGCCTACAGCGCGGAAGCGGATTCATCGCTGCCGCGGTATCACCTGGAGGCGGCATGAGCCACGAGGATCTCGAGGCTAAGATCGAAGCGGCGGTGAAGAATCCGCGTAATCTTGGCGAGATGCAGAATGCAGATGCAGTCGGCACCGTGGGCAGTCCCGATTGCGGCGACATGCTGCGGATGTGGATCAAGTTTAAGGAAGAGGACGGCCGCAAGATCATCGATCGCGCTAGCTTTCAATCCTTCGGCTGCCAGACTGCGATCGCCGTCGCGAGCGTGGCCACGGAGTTGCTCGCGGGAAAGACGATTGAAGAAGCGAAGACCATGTCCGGGGAAGAACTCGCCGCACCGCTGGGACCGCTGCCGCCGGTGCGGATTCATTGCGCGCAACTGGTAGAGGGCGCGCTGCGCAACGCTCTTTCTGGGCAACGAGCAGTCGCGCTCAAGGAGAGCAACGCTGGCGCTGTCTCTCCTACTCTGCTCGATCAACTTTCACCGAAAGTGGACGACAAGATGAGAATTGTTCTGAAGCGTTAGCGCGTTACGCTGTTTCTTGTCATGTTGAGCGCAGCGAAACATCTCTGACTGTTTTCCGCGGAGGAGCACCGAGCGGATGAAGAAATGATCAGAGATCCTTCGCTCCGCTCAGGATGACAGGCGTAATTTTACTCGTATGTACGAGAACACTGAATTCACATTGAGCCGCGACACGGAAGCGATTCAGATTCCCAGCGGGCAGAAGACGACCATTCCGGCCGGAACGCAGGGCGTGATCACGCAAACGCTCGGCGGCAGTTACACCATTGCCACGTATCAGGGACTGGCCCGCATCGCGGAGAAAGACCTCGTCGCGTTGGGCATCGAACGCCCGCAAACAAACGGCAGCAGCGCTGGGCCGCGCGCTGCCACGGGCGAAGTGGACGAGAAAGCCGTCTGGGACCAGCTACGCCAATGCTATGACCCGGAAATTCCGGTCAACATCGTGGATCTCGGTCTCGTTTACGATTGCCAGCTGCACAAAAGCGAGAACGGCGGCACGAAAGTGGAAGTGAAGATGACCTTGACTGCCCCCGGTTGCGGCATGGGCCCTGCCATCGCGCATGATGCGCAAAGCAAAATCATGAGCATCGAAGGCGTGGACGAAGCGCAGGTCGATCTGGTCTGGGATCCGCCCTGGAATCAGAATATGATCAGCGAAGCCGGCCGGATGAAGCTCGGCATGCTCTAACTTGTAGCGCATGCCTCTGGCTTGCGTTAGAGAGGGCAGGCAAGCGGGACGCATGCGCCACGAGCTAACAGGCGGCGAAAAACGCCCGCGCGCCTTCAAAGCCCTTTAACTCGAATTCACCGAGCGGGCGCGCTGGGACGAGCGCGCCCAGTTTTTCGTGCGCGGTATCGCTCAATCCGCAGGCTTCTCCCAGCGTACCCGCCAGTTTTTCCAGGCGGAAGATAAAGTTCACTTCCTTTCCAATCAGGCTCTCCTCTCCCATCGAGGCGATCCCACCAACGGCAACGGACCCGTAATGGATCACGACCCGGAAATCCGGCGCGCTCCGGCTCTGGACCTCTTTTAGGGCAGAGAGAACGGCCGCAATTTCCTCCCCTGATGTTTCCTGCTCCGGCCAGTAGGCCAGAAATCCGTCGCCCAGATATTTATTAATGATGCCGTTGCGCGTCTCGATAATTTCCTTGCAGGCCGACAGCCAGGCGCCAAGAAGGGCTTCCAGGCCTTCGTTTTCCATGCTGCGACTGAGCGGTGTGAAATTCCGGATGTCCGCCACGAGCAGCCAGCAGGGCACGTCCTCCACTTCCCGCAGCGTTCGCTGAGTTATCAGGGTTTTGTATTCGTCCGTGATTTTCTCCGGCTCGCGAAACGTGAAGCGCTTCTCACCGATCGTGATCTGGTCCGCATCGCTCAGCCGCACCGGGCGGAGGATGCGGCGCTTATTCAAGAAGGTTCCGTTACTGCTGCCGAAATCGATCAACCAGAATTCACCTATGTTCTGAAGGTGGATGAGCGCGTGGCGGCGCGACACTTTCGGGGAATCGAGCACAACGTCGTTGGCCGAAACCCGACCGAGCGAACAATTCCCGTGAATTGGGTAGCGGACGCCGTCCTCAGCCTCAATCCAGGCGCCTATTTCACTCACGAGGGACGGTTTATCAGGAAATAGCGGCTGAATCAAAGCCCGAGTGCGCCTCTTAGCGACGTTCGGATGCTTTGAAGCTTTCTTCGGCATGCCAGCTGCAGGATCTTCGCGCGAGATCCGGGAGGCACGCGCCTCGATGATGGAAGACAGGCATCCTGCCTGTCTCGGCCGACGGGCTTCCAGCCTGTCGGAGCTGAACCGGCAGGCAAGATGCCCGCCGGCCGGGACAGGCTAGAAGCCTGTCTTCCGTCCTCCGGCGGTGCAATTGGCTTTATTTCGAACCAGCCGCTCCCTTACCCTGACAACGTGAGTAACGAGGGCTCTCGGCCCGGGCTGGACGTGACGCAGCGGGAGCTCGCGGGCGGTCAAAAAGTTTTCGGCCGCTACACTCTTCGCAACATTCTTGGTCGAGGCGGGATGGGGATCGTGTGGCTGGCGCGCGATGAGGAATTGGAGCGCGATGTCGCCCTCAAGTTTCTGCCGGATCTGGTCGTGCTCGATAAGGCGCTCGTGAGCGAGCTTAAGCGCGAGACGCGGCGCAGCCTGGAGCTCACGCACAAGAACGTCGTGCGCATCTACGATTTCGTGCAGGGCGAGAACAGCGCCTGCATCTCTATGGAATACATCGATGGCGACACGCTTTCGAACCTGCGTGCGGAGAAGGACCAGAAGGTTTTTCAGCCGGATGAGATCACGGGCTGGACGGCGCAGCTCTGCGACGCGCTCGACTACGCGCACAACCACGCCCGCATCATCCACCGTGATCTGAAGCCAGCGAACTTGATGGTGAATCAACGTGGCGACCTCAAGGTGTCCGACTTCGGCATCGCCCGCAGCATCGGCGATTCCATGAGCAAGCTCACCCTGGTGAAAGGCACGAGCGGCACGCTGGTTTACATGAGCCCGCAACAGCTAGACGGCGAGCGCGCCACCCACCTCGACGACATCTACTCGCTCGGCGCAACCCTCTACGATCTGCTCACGGGGAAGCCCCCCTTCTACACCGGCAATATCGACCGGCAAATACATGAGCGAGTGGCTTCCTCCATCGCCGAGCGCCGGAAGGACTTCAACATCGAGCCTGTCTCTATCCCGCCAGCCTGGGAGCAAACCATTGCAGCATGTCTGGCCAAAGATCCGGCAAAACGGCCCCAATCTACGGCTGAGGTCGCACAGCGGCTTCAGCTTTCTTCGCCAGAGGCAGCCACAGTCCTTCCATTTCGTTCGAGCAGGCGCCGTCGGATCGCGCTTCTTGCCGGCGCCGCGGCCGCCCTCATCGGGATCGCGAGTGGATACTTCGCTCTTACGAGGCGCGACGCCGCACCCCCGCCGCCGTCGGAAACTGCGCGCGCCGTCGCGGCAAAAAGTATCGCCGTTCTCCCGTTCGAAAACATGAGCCCGGAACAAGCAGATGCGTTCTTCGCCGACGGAATCCAGGACGACGTCCTGACCAGCCTGGGCAAAATCAAAGATCTCACTGTGATTGCGCGCGCCTCCGTGATGGCGTATCGCGGCGCGGCAGTTGGTGGCAAACTGCGCGAGATAGGCAAGACGCTAGGTGTCGCGCATGTGTTGCAAGGCAGCGTCCGCCGTTCGGCCAATCGGGTGGTCGTCAACGTGCAGCTGGTCGACACGCGCGACGAGCGTCAGCTTTGGACGGAACGCTACGAGCGCAGGATCACGGACGCGCTCTCGCTGCAGGGCGAATTGGCGGTGGAGATCGCGCGTGAATTGCGCGCCAGCCTCACGCCGATGGAACAGGGGACTGTCGCGACGAAGCCGACCGAAAACCCGGACGCCTACGTGCTCTATCTGCGGGCACGGGAGATGGACACTCGTTTCCAACCACCGCCCGAGGTCCACGAGGCGGCGGTGCAGTTGTATCAGCAGGCGATTGATCTGGATCCGAAGTTTGCGCTGGCACGCGCACGCCTTTCCCTGCGGGTGACCTACCTCTCGCCGGAATACGATCCGGCGAGAACGGACAAGGCCCTGGCCGAAGCGGAGGAAGCACTGCGCCTCCAACCGAATCTGGGCGAAGCGAGACTGGCGCTGGCCTATTACTACTATTCGGCAAAGGGCGACTTCGATCGTGCTCTGGCTGAACTTTCGCGCGCCGAAGAGCTGATGCCTAACTCTGCCGAAGTCTGGAATAAACGCGCCATCATCTACAGAGAACAGGGCAAGCTCCGCGAGAGAATCGCGGCCTTGAAGCATGCGGAGACGCTGGACCCGCGCGACACAAATAACCGGGCTGACTTGGGGCTGACACTCTACGCAGTTCGGGATTGGCCAGAAGCGATCAGACTCCAAACTCAAACCAGAGCAATGCTTCCCGACCCCAAGCCATTTCCGTGGGGGATCGCAACGGCACAGTTTCGCATGACCGGCGTGCTCGACCCCTTGAAGAAGGCGATCGCAGAAGCCGCCCTCGGGACCAGGCCGCAGGACGAGATCGCGGTCAAAATGGCACGCTTTGAAGTCGCGATGTTCGAGCGCGATTACCCCGCGGCTGATCGCTATCTTAAGGAAATTCCTTCCGAGGCAGCCGCAGCCGATTGGACATTGCTGCAGGAAGCGCTCCTTATGGTGGCCCGCGGCGCGGACTCGGCTGAAGCCGAACGTGCGCTCCTCCTGGCGCGGCAAGAGACCGAAAAGCGCCTCGGAACTGAAAACGGCCGCTTCTACGGGCTCCTTGGATTGATCGAGGCCTTCCTCGGTCGAAAAGAGGACGCCATTCGCGCAGGCCAGCGCGGGATAGAACTAGAGCCTTCCCCGCTGGGAAAGAACGACGCGTCCGCGATGCTCGCCCTCATCTATGCGCGCACCGGTGAAGCAGACGAAGCGATCAAGCTGATCGAGAAACTGCTTACTCTTCCTGCGAACTTGGGCTCGTTCACTGTCTCCAGTATGGCGCACGCGAATCTCAAATGGCGCTGGGTGTGGGACCCACTCCGGAACGATCCGCGCTTCCAGAAAATTCTGGAAGGGCCGGAACCGAAGACGATCTATTAGCCAGGCACCCCATAATTCCCGAGGTTGTTTTCCTGCTCGACCTCCTCCTCGTCGTCCTCCTCCTCGTCAGGGAATTTCGAGGACGAGGAGGAGGACGAGACGAAAAGAGCGCCATTTTTGATGGAGTTCTAGCGAGGCGGCGTGCGCGCCAGGTGGGACGGGAATGCCGTTTGCGCACGAAGTACAAACGAGCCTGTTTCGGCGAAATGTCGAAACCAGCACGCTGTAAGCGTGCGCTCCCCAGAGACCGAGCAGACACGCCGCCGTTCGGCGCAAACAGGTGCCTTCATCCTGATTTCGCCTTTTTCTTCTTGTTAGGCGGTGAATACTTCGTTAAACGACGGAGAATTCCGACAGGAACCTGTGTTCGAACAATTACTCGTCAGGCGCGACTCGTTCGGTGCAGCGGGCATTTCTTTGCTCTGCGCCTCGCTCGCATTTGGGCAGGCGGCGCCGCCGGCGCGGGAAGTGGTGGCCGAGACGGAGCGCGTCATCGTGACCGGCTCCTATATTCCGACCGCCGAGACGGAGACTGCCTTGCCGCTGACGGTTTACACCGCGGAAGTCTTGCAGAAACAGGGAGCGAACACGCCCGTGGAAGGTCTGCGGCAGCTTCCTTCCTTTGTCGGAACGACCGCGACGGAAAATGATTCCAATGGCGGCGATGGCCAGGCTTTCATTAATCTGCGCGCGCTCGGGTCCGGCAATACCCTCATCCTGATCAATGGCCGGCGCGCGTTCGGGTTTCGAAACATCAATGCCATCCCGATCGGCGCGCTCGCGCGGAGCGAGGTCCTGAAGGACGGCGCCTCCGCCATCTACGGGAGCGATGCGGTGGCCGGAGTGGTGAACTTCATCCTTCTCAACGGCCCCGGGGAGAAACCTTTCCAAGGCGCGGAAATCAATCTCCTCTATGGAAATACGACTGATCATGACGCGCGCGTGCTCCAGGGTTACGTGCGCGGCGGCGTCGCCACGGATAAAGTCACGATCGCCGCAGCCGCCGAATACTACGACCGCGACGACATCTACTCGCGCGACCGCGAGATTTCGCGGTCTGCCGATGTCAGAAGCCTCGGTGGCGGTAACGGCGGGAGCTCTTTCTTTGGCGGCCGCGTCATCACCAAGTCCGGCGGTCCGCAAGTCCTGATTGATTTGTCCGAAAATGCGCCAACTCCTGCGTCCTACCGGCGTTTTGATCCGGAAGGATTCGGCACCGATCCCTCCCGCTTCAACTTCCGCGCCTTTACCCCGGCCATTCCCGGAGTGGAGAAGTACGAATATTTCGTGACCGGAAACTACAAAGTCTTTGGCGACAGCCTTCAGCTTTACGGAGACATCCTCTACGCCAAAACGAAGCAGGACAATGGTCTCGCGCCCGCTCCGTTCGGCGTCCCGGAGCCGCGTTATCGGAACGAGCCGCTTGGCATCTTTAACGGACGAGACGCAAGCGGACGTTTGAACGGATCCCTTGATAACTCCAACGAGGCCCAACTGGCGATCATCCGAAACAGTCCATTTAATCCGTTCGGCGAAGATCTGAATGCTCTACGTTATCGGTTGGTGCAGGAGTTGAATAACCGCCGCGATTTCTTCGATTACGATTTCTATCGCTATGTCGCAGGGGTGAAGGGCGACTTCTCCTTCACCGGCAACAATTTCCTCAGCTTCCTCGGATATGACGTGGGGGCGGTTTACGAGCGGGCCGATTATCTCCGCATCGACAGTGGCGATGCGACCCGCGGCGGCATCTATCGCGAGATCATCGCCGGCAATTTCAATCCTTTCATCGGCGCAGACGCGCCTCTGAGCGGCACGGTTCCCACCTATTTGAACGGAGTTCCCACGGGCATGACGGCCACTTACGATAATTTTGCCGCAGCCCAACGCGCTTCCTATGTCGGACGTTCCTACAATTACTCGCGCGATTTTCTGGCGGACGCGAAGGTGAACGGCAATCTGTTCCCGCAGCTTTATCAGGGGGGAATCGGCTTTAACCTGGGCGCGGAATATCGCCAGAGCCGCACGCAGCAGATCCCGGATCCGGTGGAGGCCTCGGGCGATCCCCTGGGATTCAACGCATCCTTCCCGAGCAAGTACAAGCAGGAGGTCCGGTCAATCTTTGGAGAGCTAACCATCCCGTTGGTGACGTCGACCTTGAAGATTCCGGGCGTGCGCT
>JBHENA010000058.1:412-15296 GCA_046262275.1 Chthoniobacterales bacterium | reverse complement strand
CAATATCATAGCGGCCAGTGCTCCCTGGATGAACCACGCTGCGCACCGTCTCGTGCACCACGTGCCGGTCTTCCGGATGCACGGACCCGATATAAGTCGCGTAGCTCACTTCGGCTTCGGGTGAGAGACCGAACAGTTCCTTGCAACGGACGGAAAACCGCAGCTCGCCGGTGAGCGGGTAGTAGTCGAATGTCCCGGCGTCAGCCGCTTCGACCGCCAATCGCAGCAAGGTTTCGTTTTCCTGAAGTTTGCGATCGCTCGCGTCGACGAGCGCTTCCTGTTCCTTGCGCTCGTTAATGTTGGCGCGGAAGACGACCACGCCGTCGGGCGCGGGATAAATGCGCGTTTCAAGCCAGCATTTCCAGCGCTCGTAATATTGTTCGAACTGCTGTGGTCGCTGCGTCTCGACCGCGCGGTGGGCGTATTGATAAAACGTGCCGCCCTTTGCCTCCGGGTAGATATCCCAGATGCGGCGGCCGATCATTTCCTCACGCGCGAGGCCAGCGTACTCGGCTGCTTTGTCGTTCACATAAGTGTAGCGCCAGTCGTGGTCCAAGGCGGCGAAGGCATCGCTGATCCCGGTGAGGACGGTCTCGCGCTGCTCGAGCAGCTCGCGCACTTCATACTGCCGGCGCCGCGCGCGGAGCGCGGACTTCATCGTGCTGACGAGTGTGACGCCATGGAGCGGCCGCTCGAGCAGCGTAACGTTTCCAGCGGGCCCGAATATATTGACCGCGTGCAGGCTCACCTGGGCGGCGCTGCCGCTGCTCGTCAGGACGATGACAGGAATGTCCGACCACGGTGGCTGCTGATGGAGTGCCTCCAGCAGCACGGGCAGTTCAGAAGCGACGAGCGCCTCCTGCGCGATCAGAATCGCATCGGCCTCTTCATTCAACTGACGCGCGGCATCCGCGAGCCCGGCGCAGATTCGGGCCGCAATCCCGGCCTGCTCCAGCGCCCCAGCCGCCAGGGCCGCGTCTTTCCCAATCGGCGCGACGATCAGGACGACCCGGCGCGAAAGCTCAGCCACGCTTTTCATTCTTGCGACGACGCGCCGGCCGCTTCGGCTTCTCCGGCAGGCTCGGAGTCCCGCTGAGCACGCCGCGGAACTCAGCCAGCGGCGGGCCAACTTCGATCCCGCTGGGCTTGATGCTGAGTTCGCGGATCGTGCGCTCATGATCACCCGTTCGCTTTTTCACGACCGCAATCGCCCGATGCACGGCGCCCGCGGCCTCAAAGAACCGGAAGGTCACCGCCGTGTCGGCCAGATAAGCGACATCGACGGGTGACTGCATATCGCCGAGCAATCCCTCGGGGGTGACAATCAGGATCGTGACGACACCCTGCTGATTGAGGTAGGTGACCAGTTCGTGCAGCTGAAGATTGAGAAAGCGATCTTCGCCCATCGACTGCAGATAGCCGTTCAAGCTGTCGAGATACACGACCTTCACGCCGCCGCGTTCGACCTCTCGTTGGATGCGCGAAGCGAGTTCGCCCGGCGACAACTCGGCTGGGTCGATCTGCTCGACATGGAGCGAGCCGCTCTCGATCAGCGGATCGAGGTCGAAGTTCAGCCCCGCCGCGCGCGCGACCAGCACTCCCAGCGTTTCATCGAAAGTGTAAATCGCGACCTTCTCGCCGCGCTTTACTGCGGCGAGCGCGAAGTTGAGCGCGAGCGTGGACTTGCCCGTGCCGGGGGGGCCGGTGAAAAGTGTGCTGGTCCCACGCGAGAGCCCGCCGCCCAGCATCGCGTCGATGCCCGGCACTCCGCTCGAAATGTTTTCTTTCGAAAATTGCCGATGATGCTCCGCCGCCACGAGCCGCGGAAAAACGCTCAGGCCGCCGGTCTCGATGACGAAATCGTGATTGCCACCGCGGTAGACCGAGCCGCGAACTTTGCGCACGTTGAGCCGGCGGCGCTCGCCTCCATATTCCGGCGCCAGTTGTTCGAGTGAGATGACGCCATGCGCGAGGCTGAGCACGTGATCATCACAGTTTGGCGCCATGCTGTCATCCAACAGCAGGGTCGTGCAATTGCGGCCGGCGAGGTATTGTTTAAAGGTAAGGATCTGCCGGCGGTAGCGCAACGGGGTCTGCGAGAGGAGGCGTAGCTCGGAGAGGGAATCGAACGCGACGCGAGTCGGCTTCACGCGATCCACCGCTTCGAACAAGACCTTCGTCGTCTCGCTCAATTCCACTTCCGAAGTGTGAAAGAGCGTATTCTGCGAGTGCGCGGCGAGCTGTTGATCGATGACTGACATCTCCACGATTTCTATCCCTCTCAAATTCCAGCCGTGTGAACGCGCCACTTCTTCGACCTCCTCACGCGTCTCGGACAAGCTGATGTAGAGCACCTTCTCGCCTGCGGCCGCGCCGGTGAGGAGAAATTGCAAGGCCAGCGTCGTTTTGCCGCAGCCCGGTAAGCCTTGGATAAGATACATCCGCCGCGGCGGCAAGCCGCCGCCAAGGATGTTGTCGAGACCAGCGATTCCGGTAGCGATTTTAGTGTTGTTTACCGACGCCGGTTCGCTCACTCGCGCGGGATTCTACGGTATGGGCAAATAAACACCAGCGGAACCTTCAGCTCTTCTTATTGCTCTTCCTCTTAATCCTTTTGCGAGCGGCCGGGGCAGAGAGCAGAAGAAGAGGTAGAGGAAGAGGAAGAGAAGCGCGTATGTTCAACCATGTTGAGGGGGCTGGAGGTCAACCTGGTGGTGCCCGATCTCTGGCAGCAAGAAGCCGTGCGCGCTCTCCAAGCCGGCCAGGACGTGGTCGTGCAAGCGCCCACCGGTTCCGGCAAGACTTACATTTTCGAGCTGCTTTACCCTTCGCTCAAAGGGCAGGCGATCTTTACCGTCCCGACGCGCGCGCTGGCCAATGATAAACTGGCGGAATGGCTCGCCCGTGGCTGGGACGTAGGGATTGCGACCGGCGATCTCGCGCTCAATCTCGACGCGAAGGTGATCGTAGCCACGTTGGAAACGCAACGTACCCGCTTTCTCCGCCGAGACGGACCGAAGCTCCTCGTCGTGGACGAGTATCAGATGATTGGCGATCCCGTCCGCGGTGTTCACTACGAGCTTGCGCTCGCGCTTGCGCCGCCGGCGACGCAATTGCTGCTCCTCAGCGGCAGCGTCGGGAATCCACACGATATTGTGGCCTGGCTGCGGCGCATCGGACGCGACGTCATTCTCATCTCACACCAGGAGCGTCCCGTCCCGCTTGAAGAAGTGGATCTGCGTAATCTGCCCGATTCCGCGTTCGTGCAGACGAAAAACGTGGCGCCGGGCTCTGGTCCGCCGATTGGACGGACTCGTCCTGTGGCGAGCTTGCGTTCTTCCGCATTCTGGCCGCGTATGATCGGCCGCGCCTTGCGCGCGGATCTCGCACCGGTGCTTGTTTTCGCACCGCGCCGCAACGCCAGTGAAGAGATGGCGCAGGCAATCGCCTCTGCGCTCGCGATTCGTGATCCCTTGCCGCTTTCACCGGCGCAGGAAGCGCTCGCCGGCAAAGGCCTCGCGAAGCTGCTCCGCAGCCGCGTGGCTTACCATCACAGCGGCCTCAGCTATGGCCTGCGGGCAGGGCTGATCGAGCCGCTCGCGAAAGCCGGGCAGCTCAACGTGGTGGTCGCGACCATGGGTCTCGCCGCCGGGATCAACTTTTCGATGAGGTCCGTCCTCATCACCGGCACCAGCTACATGGCGGGAAATTTCGAGCGCCACGTGCAAGCGGATGAACTTCTGCAAATGTTCGGCCGCGCCGGCCGCCGTGGCCTGGATGAGACCGGTTACGTTCTGATCGTGCCGGATGTCCCGCGCCTGGGCGACGCGCGCCCGCGGCAGTTAAAGCGCGCGACGCAGGTCGATTGGCCCAGCCTCGTGAGCGTGATGCGCGGTGCGGCAGAACGCGGCGAGCAGCCGTTCGCGGCGGCAGTGGAGTTGAGCCACTCGCTCTTCAGCGCGCAGAAAATTCCGCTCGGGGCCGAGCATTCCCTCGCGACCGGGCCGCGGCCGTGCGGGCTGTGGGTCGATGCGGAACGGGAGCGATTTGTGCGGCGGCCGATCACCGAGATACTGAATTCCGTTAACGAATGGGAGCCGAAGGGCGCGGCGAGAACCGTCTCGTTAGGCAAGCTGCTCGTGCGCGAAAACGAGCGCTGGGTTCCGGCGCTCTCGCTGCCAAGGATGCTCGACGGCCGCGGCTTCGGTAACCTCTGCAAACTGCGCGCGCAGGGAATTTATGGACGCGAGATTCCCGTCGGCACCGTGCAATCCGATGGCTCGATCGCGCTCGTCAAGTGGATCCGAAAGTTCTTGCGCGAGCAGCGGGTTCAAGAAATGTCCGCTCGCCGCGGAGCTCCGGCAGACAGCTGTAGCAACGGCGCTGCGTCGCCGTCCCCCCCAGGGGCAGACGCCCCGACACAGCGGGGCGGCTACAGTGCTCTAGAGCATGCGAGCTTTGAAGCACTGGCGGAATCGATCATCCCTACGCTGACGGCCGGAAAAATCGCGGAATTCGTCACGCGCGGAAACACGATCAGCGCGCGCGTGGATTTTTCCGCGGTGCAGGTGAGTGCAGTGACGGATTCGCATGACTGCGCATTGCATGAACCGCCGGAGAGGGAAGCAGTGCCGCTCGTTTGCCGTGGGTGCGATCAGCTCGAGCACGATCGCGAAGCGCAGATCGTTTCCTCGCCGGCTTACGCCTGGCGGCGGCTGGGTTTAGTGGAAAACGATGGAACGCCCACCCGGCGAGGCGTTGTCTTCTCGTTCTTCCAGGGTGGAGAAGGTCTCGGTATCGCTGCCGCTCTGGAAGACGACGGTTATCTTATCGACGATCTCGTTTTCGACCTCGCAAACATCCGCGGCGGCCCGCGCTTTGCCGGTGAAGACGCGCCGATGGGCGGCCGTCTTGGCATTTTGTGCCAGCGCGTCTATGAGCGCGCGGATTATCCGGGGTATCTCGAGATGGGAACGCCGATCCATTACGGGGCGGGCGCAGCGGAAGTGATCCGCGAGGTGGTGACGAATACTGGCTCCCGCTATAAGCTCACGACCGATTCGCTCCGCTGGGGCGACATCGAGCGCGCGTTGATGGAATGGCGCAGTTTGCTCCGGCACATCGTGCATGCACCGGACCTGCATTGGGATCGCTGGCGCGCTCTTAAAGCTGCCGCGCAACACTACGTCGAGAACACCACCTCCCCCGCACTTTCTGAGTTTCCTCCGCTCCTCGCGGCGCAACGGAGACGTGATGCAATCGTCGGCTGAAGGCGGTACTGTTTGTTGATTGTCAGTTCGCAGGATCCGGCCCGAGACCGAGGCGACTCCAGACCGCAGAGCAGGTTCTGGGACGTAGCGCAAGCTTCCAGCTTGCATGGTGTTGAAGGCTGCAAGCTGGGAAGCTTGCGCTACCTTAAAGGCGCCCGCTGTTGGAGCCGGGCAGCCCTCGACCCGCCAGTGCTGTAACTGCAACTGACAAATGAACCCACACTACCGCTGACGGCCGGGAATGGGAAAACAAGTCTTGACAATTAATGCAGGGTGCGGCAAAACCTCGCACGCAATTACTTTCGAAAAAGCGTCCAAAACTATGAAAAAATCGCACACTCGTCTCGGTTCCCACCTCGCCCTCAAGGGTTTATTGATAGCCGCCGCTTTTGGCCTCTCCTCGTTCGGCGCGAACGCGGCCCTCGTGGCGACAGTTCCTCTGGCTGGAGAGGAATTCGGTCACGGAATAGAGCTCCATGCCCAGAGCAACGGCCTCCTGGACGCTGCCAATGTCTACTTCTACAAAATCACTGGCACCTGCCAGGGGACCGGTACGCTCGCCAGCTTCGTCCCGCCGGGAACAAAGATCAGAGATCTGGTCAACGACATAGAACAGGGAGCCGGCAAAAGTCTTATAGGGACGAAACAGAATCCGGGAGGAGCGCTTCCCTTCGTGGTGCTGAGTAAAACTTACAGCGGGCAATACGAGGGCGCGGACGTGTCGCTGACGGTGAAAATCGAAATCGACGCGACCGGGCGCGTGAAATTTGATGTGACAGACGTCACCTTCACATTCTCTGGCTTTCCTATAGGCGGCACGATCGAATGCGAGCCTGGCGCGAAGGTGATGGTGGGTGTTGCGCCGAAGCTTGAATTCAGAGATGCCACCCAAACCGTGGGCGAAGGTGCCGGTACAGTGCAGGTGAAGGTCGACCGGATCGGCAACCCCAACGTAGCGGTGAGCGTGCGCTACGCCACAAAGCCGGACACGGCCGACAACGCCGACTTCAAACCGAAGTCTGGCACGCTGAACTTCAATGCCGGTCAAACCACCAAGACCATCACCATCCAGATCAAGGACAACGCGATAGCTGAACCCACAGAGTCATTCAAAGTCGTGCTAAGCAAGCCGGTCGCGGCGGTTCTCGGGACCCCAAAGACCACGACCGTCAACATCAACGATAACGATTAACATCTAGTCTTTTCGAAGCGGGCAGGGAAGCAGCTTCCCTGCCCGTCTTTTTTCCGACGCAGTCGGCGCGCTCGAGGGGGATCTCGTCTCGTGTGTCGACGGCTCATTCAGGCGTGCTATGGATTCCCTCCATGGCGCGCAGGCAAGATCATCCCGCAGCGCTCGGCTACCGGATGCCGGCGGAGTGGGAAGCGCACGCGGCGACGTGGCTCTCGTGGCCGCGGCGGGAAGGCATCAGTTTTCCCGATGCGTTCGATCGCGTGCTGCCGGCCTTTCGCGAGATGGTCGCCGCTTTGCTTCGCTCAGAGCTCGTCTCTATCAACGTGAGTAACGGCGCGCACGAAGCTGAAGCGCGCCAGGTGCTGGACGGTTTGCCGCAGGAGGGGCTGACGTTTCACCGCATCCCCACAAACGAGCCGTGGTGCCGCGATCATGGCCCGATTTTCCTGACCCGGGATGAAGAGCCGCGGCTCGGCGTGGTGGACTGGGGCCACAATGCATGGGGCGGCAAGTATCCGCCTTTCGACCTCGATGATGTCGTCCCGACACGAGTCGCCGACGCGCTCGACGTGCCGGTCTGGGATGGCGGGATGATCCTGGAAGGCGGCTCAATCGACGTGAACGGCACAGGGGCATTGCTCACGACAGAATCGTGTTTGCTCCATCCGAACCGGAATCCGCATCTCACACGCGAAAAAATCGAGCAGCGGCTGCGTGCGTACCTTGGTGTGCGTGACATCTTTTGGCTCTCGCGCGGAACGGAAGGCGACGACACGGATGGTCACATCGATAATCTCGCCCGCTTCGTCGGTGAGCGGACGGTGCTCGCAGCGGTGGAGCAGGACCCGGCCGATGCAAACTATGAGCCGCTCCAGGAAAACCTCGCCCGGCTTCGTGAAATCCGGATGGCCGGCGACCCCTTGGGCATCATTACCCTTCCTACGCCCGCGAGAATCGACCGCGGAGGTCTGCGCCTGCCGGCGAGCTACGCGAATTTCTACATCGCGAACAATTGCGTGCTGCTTCCGACGTTTGCCGACGCGAACGATGCGGTCGCCATCGCAACTGTTCAGGCGGCCTTCCCAAAACGGGAGGTGGTCGCGATCGATTGCCGCGAATTAATTTGGGGTCTGGGCGCGTTCCACTGCCTCACTCAGCAACAGCCCGCGATTCAGTAGACGCAGAGCGCCGCGTTTATGCCGGCACGGCCGCGGGCTTGTAGCCGCTGCGCAAAATCGCTTCGTGCAGATCGGGTGCGTGCGTTTTGCGTGCGTCGAACGTGATCGTGACCCGCTCAGCCGCCACGTCGGCTGTTACATCCTTTACTCCGTCGATCCGCAGCAATGGCTCGCGCAGCTTGCGGACGCACTCTTCACAATCAGAACCGGCAGTGCCGACGTGAATCGTTTCCAGAATTTCGTGGTCGGCGGTGTCGTGCAGATTGTGGGGATCGGCTGGGTCCATAAGGTATGCAGTTAGTGAACGGCGGCCGAGGCCGCACCGCGTGTATCATTCGCCACGCGGCGCGCGACAGGCTCGAGAACGCGCCAGACATTTTCCGCCAATACCTTCTGCCCCGCAGCGTTCGGGTGGATTCGATCGGGTAAGTTTAAACTGGGATCGCCGCCGACTTTTTCGAGCAGATAAGGGAGGAGTGTAGCGTCGTTTTTCTCCGCCAGCTCCTGGTACATCTCGCCAAATGCGCGCACGTAGCCGTCTTGCCCTGCGCCCGGGAGCTGCATCCCGAGGATCACGACCGCGCACGCGGGATAGCGTTCCCTCGTTCTATCAATGATGGCCTGCAAATTTGCGCGGATGTTGTTGATGGGGACGCCGCGAAAGGCGTCGTTGATCCCGAGTTGAACCACCAGGATATCGATCCTGCGCCGTAAATGCGGCGGCAAACGGTTCAGCCCACCTGCGGTCGTCCCGCCGCTCGCGCTAGCATTGATAACGTCGAACTCCATTCCTTCCCGACGCAATTTCTCCGCCAGCAATGCCGGATACGCCTGGCTGCGCGGCAATCGAAAGCCATCCGACAGGCTGTCGCCCAGAACGAGAATGGTTTTCATGCCTGTGGAATCGCGGGACGCAGCCGTGCCGGACCCGGCGCGAATGAACGAAATTGCCGCGGCAAGCGCGATCAGAGTTCCCAATTGCCTGACCCTGACGCCCATTCTAGTCTCCCCGTCTCACGGATTGCCACGTGATCGGCAATCGACATTCGAAAATCCGAAATCGCAACTCGCTTATGGCTAATTACGGAATCAATGGCTTCGGCCGGATCGGGCGCAATGTGCTGCGCGCCATGTCGCAGCAGGACGTCGAACGCCTCCGCGGCATCAATGACTTAACCGACACGGCGACTCTGGCGCATTTGCTGAAGTGGGACTCGGTGCATGGGAAGTTCGATGGAGAAATCGGGCACGACGAGGAGAACATTATCGTTCGCGGCCACAAAATCCGGATCATGAAGGAGCGCGATCCGGGTGCGTTGCCGTGGAAGCAAATGGGCGTCGACGTGGTGCTGGAGTCCACTGGATTTTTTACCAGCCGCGACAAGGCCGAGCTGCACATCAGCAAAGGCGGGGCGAAACGCGTGCTCATCAGCGCCCCGGCCAAAAATCCGGACGCGACAATTTGCATCGGTATCAACGATCACATCTACGATCCGGCGAAACACACCGTGGTTTCAAACGCCAGTTGCACCACGAATTGTCTCGCGCCGCTCGCGAAGGTATTGAACGACCGCTTCGGCGTGGAGTGGGGCTTCATGAGCACGATTCACTCCTACACTAATGACCAGCGTATTCTGGATTTGCCGCACGAAGATTTGCGACGTGCGCGCGCCGCGGCGGTGAACATCGTGCCGTCGAGCACGGGGGCGGCGAAGGCGATCGGCGAAGTTGTGCCGGAATTAAAGGGGAAGTTGAACGGCGGCGCGTTCCGCGTGCCGACAGCGGATGGTTCGGTCACAGACTTTGCCGCTTTGCTGCGGGAGAAGGCGAGCACGGAGGAAGTGAATCAGGCCTTCAAGGATGCCGCCTCAGACGCGAGCTACAAAGGCGTGCTCGAGTATTCCGACGAGCCGCTCGTCTTGCGGGACATCGTTGGCAACCCGCATTCGTGCATCTTCGACAGCAAACTCACGCTCGCGCTGGGCGACAGGTTCGTGAAGGTGGTCGGCTGGTACGACAACGAGTGGGGCTACAGCAGTCGCTGCGTGCAGATGCTGGAAATGCTCGGGAAGCCATAGACAGGATTTACAGGATTAACAAGATGAGGGACACAGTCTCTCAGCCGGGTTCTTCAATCCTGTACAATCCTGTTAATCCTGTCTGAATGAACAAACTTTCCGTTAGAGAGCTCGATCTCCGCGGGAAACGCGTCCTCGTGCGCGTGGACTTCAATGTGCCGACGGCAGAGCGGGATGGCGGAGTTGAGATCACCGACGACACCCGGATTCGCGCGTCGCTCCCGACCGTCAACTACCTGCGGGAGCGCGGCGCAAAGACGATTCTGATGGCACATTTTGGCCGGCCGAAGGGAAAGCCGGTGGCGAAGTATTCGCTCCGGCCAGTCGCCGACCATCTCCACACGCTCATCAGCCATCCGGTAGCTTTTAGCCACGACACAATCGGGAAGATACCGGAAGAAATCATCGCGCATATGCAGCCGGGGGATGTGACGCTGCTCGAGAACGTCCGTTTTCATCCGGAGGAGGAAACGAACGATCCGCAATTTGCTCGGGCTCTCGCACAACTCGGCGATACTTACGTGAACGACGCCTTCGGCGCGGCGCACCGCGCGCACGCGAGCACCGCCGGCATCACCAAATTCGTCCAGCGATCCGCGATGGGTTTGCTGATGGAAAAAGAGCTGAAGTATCTGTGCGGAGAACTCGAGAAACCGGCCAAGCCGTTCCTTGTCATCATGGGGGGCTCCAAGGTGTCCGATAAAATCGGCGTCATCAAAGCCCTGATGGAGAAAGCCGACACGATCCTGATCGGCGGCGCGATGGCGAACACCTTCTGGAAAGCGCAGGGCATTCCCGTCGGCGCCAGCCGGGTGGAAGAGGATAAGCTGGGCCTTGCGCTCGAGCTGCTCGCTCACGCAAAAGCGAAAGGCGTTAGATTCCTGCTGCCGGTGGATGCGCTCGAGACGGAGGAATTCAAGGCCGGCGCACGGAAAAGAAATACCGGCCGTGTGATTGCAGGACACGGCATCACTGAGGGCTGGCAGGCGGTCGATATCGGTCACGCCACGATTGCGCTCTATGAAGATGAAATCGCAAAGGCGAAGACAATCCTCTGGAATGGGCCAGTTGGCGTCTTTGAAATCCCGGAGTTCGCGGAGGGAACGATCGCGATCGCGGAGGCGCTCGCCAGATCAAACGCAGTGAAGATCATCGGTGGCGGCGATTCCGTTACCGCCGTGAAGCAGGCCGGACTGGCTGAGAAGATGACGTTTATCTCAACTGGCGGCGGGGCGTCCCTCGAGTTGCTGGAAGGCAAGGAGCTGCCCGGGGTCGCGGCGCTGACGGAGAAAAAATAGACAGGATTTACAGGATTAACTGGATTGAAGAACCACTTTGGCGCGCCTGTCCTTAATCGCGTACAAGCCTGTTAATCCTGTCCAAAAGTTATGCGAAAGAAGATCGTCGCCGCGAATTGGAAAATGAACATGACGCAGGCGGAGTCCGCGGCGTTCATCGAGACCTTCCTGCGCGAGCTGGGAGAATCGTCAGAAGTCGAGGTGGTCATCATTCCGCCGTTCACCGCGATCGCGAAGGTGAGCGAGGCGCTGGGCGCATCGGAGAACGTAAAGATCGGCGCGCAAAACATGTACTGGGAAAAGAACGGCGCCTTCACGGGCGAGATTAGCGCAGCCATGCTCCGGGATCTGTTTGTCCGCTACGTGGTGCTCGGCCATAGCGAGCGGCGGATGCTCCTCGGCGAAACGGATGAGATCGTGAACCGGAAGGTACGCGCGGCGCACGAGGCGTCGCTGCGGCCGATCGTTTGCGTCGGTGAGACGCTCGAGCAGCGAGAGATGGGGGAGGTGGAGAAGGTGCTCGGTTCGCAATTGCGCGGCAGCCTCGCGAATTTAAGCACCAGGGAATTGAACGAAACAGTCCTCGCTTACGAGCCGGTGTGGGCGATCGGCACCGGCAAGACCGCGACGAGCGAGCAGGCGCAGGAAGCGCACGCCTTTATTCGGCGGACGCTCGCGGAGATTTCCGACCAAGGGACGGCCGCGCGGATGC
Source organism: Chthoniobacterales bacterium (assembly GCA_046262275.1). Classification (GTDB taxonomy): domain Bacteria; phylum Verrucomicrobiota; class Verrucomicrobiia; order Chthoniobacterales; family UBA10450; genus JACCTI01. The sequence goes on along the minus strand of JBHENA010000058.1, from coordinate 3,568 downwards.
GGATTCAATACGGCGGCAGCGTGAAACCGGATAACGCGCGCAGTCTCATGGCGCAGCCTGACATTGACGGCGCATTGGTCGGAGGCGCGAGCCTGGACGCGCGCAGCTTCGCTCAAATCGTCAAAGCTGCGCGGGCGGGCGATTCGTAAAGAAAACCGGCAGCCTGGAGAGGCGCCCGCTTCACTGAACCTGAAAAACCTCCACCTGACCGACTCCTGTCGGGGAAGTGCCGACGCCCGAAACAGTGGCCGTATACTCGCTGGCGGGCAATGTCACAATCAGTGCGGCCTCAGCCGTTCTTTGCGGCGCGAGACCGAATTGCTGGATCTCGGAGGCATTTGGATGCGTTTCCCAATTGTCGTTCGAGTCCACCACCATCCCTTGATTGTTGCGCAGCACGACCTGCGGATCGGGCAGCGCCCCTGCTACTCCGCGGTCGCTGAGCGACGGGCCAATGCCGCGCACAACCAGCCGGCGTGAATCGGAGCCGCGGACGATAAAGCCGCCGATCAGCACGTTCGCGTCCGTACCCACAGGTCCGAGCGCAGAGATGTTGCGCAGGGTAGAACCCGGAACGGCACTGACATCGAAGATTTCAACGAGGCCGACGCCACTCTTGCCATTCGCGCTTCGAACACGCGCGGTGTAGCTCACCGGACTCGCGCCGCTCGAAGGAACGGTGACAAAGACGGCTGCTTCCTTGTCGTCACCTGGCGCAATCTGAAGGTCCATTAGCTCCTGTTTGTTCGGGCCGCTGATCCAGTTATCGTTAGACGCCACCACCTGGTTGTTCTGATCGATCAGCTCCAGTGATGGATCATCCAGTGCACCAGGGGCTCCTGAAGAGAGGCCTCTTGCCCGGACCACAAGCCGCTGGGTAGGGCCGCCTCTGATGATGAATCCGCCGGTCAAGGTTTCGCTGCCCTGCGGGAAATCGACCCGTGCGGAAATGTTCCGGATGCGGCCGGGAGCGGCGATGACATTGACGTTGAAACTATCGGAGACGCTGACGCCATCGAGGTCCGTAGCGGTGATGCTGATTTGTGCGGAACCAGGCTGGAGCGCGGTCACGAGCAGGTTCGTCGCGCTCACGGTTACACTGACGACGTTGGGATTGCTGCTCGAAGCGGAAAACTGCAAAGGGGAAATCTGCACGAACTCAGGGATCGAGATTAGATTGACCACTCTTATCGGCTTGTCTTCATCTATGTCTCGGAGTGGGATTTCCGTGAACCGTGGGTCGTAGAGCAAGTTGTACCGGCGCACCGCTGCAATGGCATCCGCGGTGCCCATCCCATCTGCAGCCACACGGCCGAAGACCGTATAGCCGCCGTTTTGCACGTCTAAACCAACGTCAGTGTTGCTAAGGACCTTGTGCGAATTGTCATTTAAATTAATGAACCACTGGCTAGTGGCGCTGTTCGGAGCGTTGGCCGATTTTGCCATGGCAATCGTGCCGCGTGTGTTCGAAATCGCCGGTTCATTCTGAACGGCTGCGAAGGTTTCAACCGCTACTGGTTGAATCGCGCCCTCCTCATTACCGGGCTTAACGGTACCAATGTAACCCCCTGACTGAATGACGTAATTCGGAACTGAGCGATGAAAGAACGACGAAGCTATCTGGTTTGTAGTCGGGTCGAGCTTGAAATAGCGGCCTGAATTCACGTAGTTCAGAAAATTCGCGACCGTGATGGGCGCCTGCTCTCCATCGAGCGTGATGTTCATGACACCAAGGACGGTGGTGAGCCGCACCGCCGCGGATGCACCAGGATCGCTGAAGCGGGCGAGCAAAGTGATCAAGCGGGTGGTGCCGAGGTATTGGGTGTAATCCTCGATCGGGCTGCTCACCACGGGAGAGGCGTTCGATTTAACGATGAAATGATTCCCGTGCGCAAGCTGGGCGCAGGCAACAAGCGCAAATACGGGGCGTAGGAGGGAGCAAAGGCGATTCATCAGGCGCCTTGTTTACACTATTCTCGTAAATGCCGCAACGTAAGTCGCCGCGGGACACCACCTACTTTTTGATTTCCAGATACGTGCGCGACTTCACTTTGCCGGTGCCAGGCTGCAGCTCCTCGATGCGCATCTGCTTAAGAAACCAGCGGCCCTCGATCTTTTGCCCGGAAACCACCTCGAATCGCTTCACCAGCTTCGCCTCCCAATCGTAGCCGTCCATCCGCATCAGGGCGCCGCCCTGTTGGTCAACCCAAAGCAGAACATTGGAGTATTGCGATTGCCGCGACGGAGACTGCAGTTGCATTTTCCAGCACCGGCGGGTGCGAATCGAATCTTCCCCCAGAACGCGCGCCTGCGGCCAGTAGAGGAACTTGAGCGCCAGATCTTCATAGGTGACGGCGGTGCCGCGCACTTTCTGGTCAAAGGCGGGCCCCGCGATTTTCTCGATCCCGTCGCGTGTGATCTCCTCGAGGCGCGACTCCGACTCGCCCAGCCGCAATTGCAGCGCCTCGTCAGGGTTCGTGAAGCTGTAGCGAATTACCGGTCCTTTTTGTGTGAGGCGAAAGGGGACGACAATTTGGTTCTCACGCAGTTGGCCCTGGAGATCGAGTTCCTGCTGCGCCTGCCGCATTCGCACGGAAGCGAGGATCTGCTTCGCTGAGGGCAAAGGCTCCGCGCAGAGCGGTCGCAGCAGAAGCAAATCAACGACGGCGATGAGAAAGAGCGTGCGGCGCATGAATCGGAGATGTCTCGATTGTTGAAATCGTCAACTTCTGAAATCGCCCCGGCATTCCGGTTTTAGCGATTTAAGCTTATAGCGAATCACTTATCGTGGCGCTGCGTGATGGATCAGGCTCTTTTTCATCTTATCAACGAGCGATGGACGAGTCCCGCACTTGACTTGTTCATGGCTGCGGTCAGCGATCTTGAAATATGGAAGCCGCTGCTCATCGTTCTCGGGCTTTATGCGCTGATCTTCCGCGGCTTCAAAGGACGCGCGTTTATTTCCTGCGTGGTGCTCACGCTCGTGATCTCAGACGCGCTGGTCGTGCGCATCGTGAAATCGTCTGTCGCGCGGCCGCGGCCAAAGCAGATGCAAACGGTGCGAATGGTGCAGTTGCAAAAAGCGAGCCCGAAGTTCTTAACGGTCTTCAAGAAGCCTACCATCCGCCACTCGGATGCGAAGGATCGGCTGCAATC
>JBHENA010000058.1:0-331 GCA_046262275.1 Chthoniobacterales bacterium | reverse complement strand
TTTCCTTCGGGGCACGTGACGGATAACGTGGTGATCGCCACGTGCTGCGCGCTGTTTTTCAGGCGATGGGGTTCGCTCTATTTCTTAGTCGCGGCGGCGGTCGGTTACTCGCGCATCTACCTGGGAGCGCATTGGCCGAGCGATGTTATCGGCACAATCTTCCTGGCAACTGGTGAGACGCTCCTCGTGGTGGCGCTGCTGGAATTGATCTGGCGCTGGGCTGCGTCCCGTTGGGCACCGGCTTTATACGCCCGGCACCCGCGCCTGGTAGCGCATCCCTCCGACTTGCCTTCCGCGCCTGCGCAAGAGCCACGCTCGCGCTACTCATGAG
>JBHENA010000057.1:0-15360 GCA_046262275.1 Chthoniobacterales bacterium | reverse complement strand
GCTTTGAAGCGCTGCTTGCGGTTCTTGGCTACGTCTACGGCATCGCCACTCTTTACGGAGTGGGGTCGTTTATTCCCATGGCCCTGCATACGGCAGTCTCCTTTTTGGTCCTGTCTTTCGGCATCATGGCTGTGCAGACCGATCGCGGATTTCTCGCCATCCTGACCGGCCAGAGTGCTGGCGGAATGATGGCGCGGCGGCTTCTGCCGGCCGCCATCATCGTCCCGGCGTTGCTCGGGTGGCTGCGACTGGAAGGCCAGCGCCTGGGATTCTACGACACCGAATTCGGCACGGTGCTCTACACCGTGACGAACATGCTGGTCTTCGGCTTCATCGTTGCCTGCAATGCGCTCTCCGTTTTCCGCACCGACATGAAGCGCACAAAAGCGGAGCGGAATTTGGAGCGCGCACACGCCAAGCTGGAGAGGCGCGTCGGCGAACGGACGGAACAGCTCGCGCAGGCGAACGCGAAGCTCCAAAAAGCGTCAGAAGAACTGGAGGAGCGGGTGCGTGCGCGCACGGCCGTCCTCGCCGAGACGGAAGCCCGTTTGCACGCCATCGTCGATAACGCAACCGCTCTTGTTCATGTGAAAAACCTCGAGGGAAGTTTCGTCCTCGTGAACCAGCGGTTTGCCGACTTTCTGGGCGCCACAAAAGAAGCAATCCTCGGGTGCCGGGATTGCGACGTCTATCCGCGGGACTTGGCCATCGCACTTGGCGAGGACGACCGCCGCGTGCTCGCGGGCGAAGCCCCCAGCGAGACGGAGGAAACGCTCCTTGGCGCAGCGGGCGCACGCAGCTTTATTTCAAACAAGTTTGCGCTGCGCCGGACCGACGGAACTCCATACGCGATCTGCGGGATGTCGCGCGACGTGACGGAGCGAAAAAGCATCGCGGTCGCTTTGCAGAAGGCGAAAGACCAGGCTGATCGGGCGAATCGCGCCAAAAGCGAATTCCTATCGCGCATGAGTCATGAGCTTCGCACGCCGATGAACGCCATCCTGGGCTTCGCGCAGCTGCTCGAGTTGGACGAGTTGAGCGAAAACCAGCGGGATGCCGTAAGCCACATCCTGCGCGGCGGCCGCCATCTCCTGGAATTAATCAACGAGGTGCTGGACATCTCCCGGATCGAGGCCGGACACCTCTCGCTGTCGCTCGAACCTATCGAGATTGGCGAGACGGTGCAGGAGACACTCGATCTGGTGCAAACGCTCGCGGCGGAGCGGAAGGTGCGGATCAATTCCACACCATGCCCGACGTGCTACGTGCTGGCCGATCGTCAACGCCTCAAACAGGTGATGATTAATCTGGTTTCCAACGCCATCAAATACAACCGCCTCGAAGGTTCCGTCTCCATCGCCTGCGAAAAATCCGAGACTCATGCCCGCATCCGGATCAGCGATACTGGTGTCGGCGTCCCGGCGGAGAAACTTGAACAACTGTTCACGCCTTTCGAACGTCTCGGCGCAGAGCAAAGCGCAATCGAAGGGACTGGCCTCGGTCTGACCGTGGCGAAGCGCCTTGTGGAAGCGATGGATGGCAAGATCGGGGTCGAATGCGGCGCCGGGGCGGGAAGCACCTTCTGGATCGAGCTTCCGCTGACGGACTCCCCACTCGAGACGGCCGCGGTCAATCTCGACGACCTTCTCCCACCTGCGGCGGTGGCGTCCAATGAGCGAACGCTTCTTTATGTCGAAGATAATCTCTCAAATTTCCGGCTAATCGAGCGCCTCATGGAACACCGGCCGGGGCTGCATTTGATCGCCGCCCACGAAGGGCTAACCGGGCTGAATCTGGCCCGACAGCACCGGCCCGATCTGATCCTGCTCGATGTCAATCTGCCGGATATCGATGGACGTGAGTTGCTCCTCCGGCTTCGGGCGGAGCCGGATTGCGCTACCATTCCGGTCGTGGTGATCAGCGCAGATGCTACGCCCGGGCAAATCGAGCGACTCAGGAGTGCTGGCGCAGTCGAGTACCTGACCAAACCGCTCGACATTCAGAAATTTTTCAAGGTCCTGGATCGCGCCCTCGCAGGCGCGGAAGCCCAGGAGGTTTAGGTCTTACAATATCGGCTCCAAGGCGGACTGCCCTCCTCCCATGCGGCAGGAACGCCGCAAGAGCGGCTAAACCGGGTTGTCGGAGAAAATATGCACGGCCCGCGCAGGGGCTGGCCTTCACATCCTAGCCTGCGGCGCCTTCTTTTGACCCTAAACCAACAGATTTTTGCGCCACGTGATCTGTTGGCCGGAAACTTCCGCTCCCAATTCCCGTAGTACAAATGCAAGCCACGCTGTCCCCTTACCGATGCGCGATCCAATTCTCGAGGAAGCCAAAATCCTCATCATCGACGATGAACCGGCAGTGGCCGAAATTCTGCGCGAGGTTCTGGAGAGTGCCGGTTACAGGAAGATCGAGGCGCTGGCCGAGCCGCGGGAGGCCTCCGCCCGGTTCGTCGCCTATGAACCGGATTTGGTGGTGCTCGATTGGATGATGCCACAACTGCCGGGGGCGGCCGTCCTGCAGCAACTGCGCTCTGCCGTTTCCGCCGAAACCTACCTGCCGATCCTGGTGGTGACGGCGCGGCTCGATTCCGCGACCAAACACCAGGCGCTCGCCAGTGGCGCGACCGATTTCCTGACCAAGCCGTTTGATCCGGACGAGATTGTGTTACGGGCGGGGCATTTGCTCGAGACGCGGTTCCTTCACCGCCGATTGCGCGACAGCGAAAGGAAATTGCGAACGATCGTAGAAACCACGCCGGCGGTCGTGTTCATCAAAGATCTGAATAGTCGCTTCGTCCTGATCAATCACCGTTTTCAGGAGCTGTTCGGCTATCCGGTGGAAGAAGTAATCGGACGCTCGAACGACTTTTTTATGGCGCCGGAGACTGCGGCGCAGATCCAGGCGAACGATCGGCGCGTCTTTGCGACCCGGCAGGCGATTGAGTTTGAGGAAACGGTCGAGATAAACGGCGAGGCACGGACCTTCCTTTCCATCAAGGCGCCGCTTTACTCCGCCACGGGAGAGCTCTCCGGCCTGTGCGGAATCGCCACGGACATTACGGAGCGGAAGCGTGCCGAAGAGGCGGCGCGCCTGGCCAAAGAAGAAGCGGAACGGGCCAGTTCCGCGAAAAGCGAATTTCTCTCCCGGATGAGTCATGAGCTGCGCACGCCGCTCAATTCCATCCTCGGTTTCGCGCAGCTCTTCGAGCTGGAGGCACAGGACCCGGAAACGCGTGAGAACGTGGAACAGATCCTGAAAGGTGGCCGGCAATTACTGCGCCTGATCGACGAAGTGCTCGACATTTCGCGCATCGAGGCCGATCGCATGACGCTCACGATCGAGCCGGTCTCGGTGGAGCTGTCCGTCAACAGCGCCCTCGCGCTGCTGCGTCCAGCCGCGGCCGCGCGCAACGTGCACCTCGGCCGGATCCAGTGCGACCGGGAGGTTTTCGCCGACGAGCAGCGGCTGCAACAGGTGCTCCTGAACCTGATCTCGAACGCGATCAAGTACAATCGCCAGGACGGGAGCGTAAGCTTCAGTTGCAGCGAAACCGAATCCAATACCTTGCACCTGGCCGTCAGCGATACCGGCATCGGCATCGCGCCGGCTGATCGCGAGAGACTTTTCATACCGTTCGAGCGAGTTGGCGATCCGCAGAAAAACGAGGAGGGAATCGGTCTTGGCCTGGCGATCTCCAAACGATTAATCGGGCTGATGGGCGGAACGATGGGAGTGGAAAGTGAGCTCGGCGCGGGGACAACCTTCTGGATCGAGCTGCCGCTCGTGTGTCCTCTGGTTGAGCCCGGCGACGTGGCCGAGATCGAAGATGAAAAACCGGCAGCCGGGACCGGCAAGACTCTCCTCTACATCGAGGACGACCTTTCCAATCTTCTTCTGATCGAGCAAATCATGATGCTTCGGCCGCAGGTGAGAATGCTCACGGCGCAGCACGCGGCTCTCGGGCTCGAGCTGGCGCGAAAACATTTGCCGGATGTGATTCTGCTTGATCTGCATCTTCCCGATATCAACGGCGACGTCGTGCTGGCGCAGCTCCGGGCCGATCCAATCACCGCGCACATTCCGGTAGTGATGATCAGCGCGGTCGCGGTCGGCGCCGAAATAGCCCGCCTCAAGGATCTGGGCGCCCACGCTTACCTGACCAAGCCATTTGACGTCCGTCATCTCCTGAGCGTGCTCGACGACGCGTTCCAGCAGGAACCGAAGACGCCCTCACCCGGGTGAGCGACTCTGCGTTGCTCCAGCCGCGGCGGCGTCACTGGACATGCTCAACGTTGCCGTATAAGAGGCAGCGTGTTAGAAGCTTCATTCAAAGTCCGGCAGCCCACAGGCCTTTCGTGGGCGAAGTGCCGAAGTAGCTCAGTTGGTAGAGCAGCTGATTCGTAATCAGCAGGTCACGGGTTCGAGTCCCGTCTTCGGCTTTGTCTTTTTTTGCACGCTCTTTGCCCGAGCCGCCTCATGTCAGGACGATTGAGTTCAAGAAATACCTCCGTCGTTGTCCCGACTCTCAATGAGGTCGAGAACGTCGAGTTGCTCGTGCGCCAGATCATCGCGAGCGCTCCCGATTGCCGCGAGATCATCATGGTCGACGATGGCTCGACTGACGGCACCCCGGACCATGTGCGCGCTCTTGCGCCCAGTTTTCCGGTCCGGCTGATCGAGCGCCAGAATCCCACCCTGGGGCTGGCGGGCGCGGTGATTGCCGGCGCTGACGCGGCCACGAGTGAAATCCTCGTTGTCATGGACGCCGACTTAAGCCACCCGCCGGAGGAGATTGGGAATCTAACGCGCCCACTCTTGGAAGGCCGCGCGGACATGGTGATCGGAAGCCGCTACGTTCCCGGCGGCTCTACCCCCGGCTGGCCCGTTTATCGCAAGCTGATGTCACGCGTGGCGGGCGCGATCGCTTACCCGCTGACCGGCGTTCATGATTCGATGGGCGGCTTCTTTGCCATTCGCCGTTCGCGCCTTCTCGAGCTCGCTCCGGCCGCCACTGGCTTCAAAATTGCGTTCGAGGTGATCGCGCGCGGCGGGCGAAATCTGCGCGTGGTCGAAATTCCGATCGCCTTTCGGGATCGCACGCGCGGCACATCGAAGATGAGTCTGGCCGTCGCGCTGCTCTTTTCAATTCGATGGTTCAGGGCCGCGCTGCGCGCCCTTTTCTATCGTGGCAAGCGGTAGCTGCTTCGCGCTCCATAGCTCCCGCGCAAGCGCGAGGAACAAAGTCAGCGTGGCGAGGAAGGTGTTCCCGTAGGTCTGGGCGGTTCGTTGCGACACCAGCGTGAGCGCGAGTAGGACGATCGCAACCACTCCGCCGGCGAGAAGCGTGCGGCTCGGCCGTTGCAGCAGTCGCTCGACGATAACTGTGAATGGAAAGAGGAGGCAGGCGAAAAGATATCCGAACGCCAGCGGTGTGAAGAGAAGCATGAGCAGAACGAGAAGCGCAAACTCCATTGCGTCGATCTCCGACGTCCGTCGCGCGCGCCGCGGCAACACCGCCACAAACACCAGCCCCAGGACAACTCCGGAGCCGAGGATGATGCGGTTAACGGCCGAAAAGCTCAGGTCCGCGAAGTTGGCGTATAGAGGAGTATGCGCGGCGAAGCGGTCGTCCGCATCAACGTGGCGCAACATCCGGTTTGCGATCCCGAAGATCGACTGGTTCTTCCACGAGTTGCTCCGCCCCGGGCGCTGAGCCAGGCCGCGCTCGTCGTACTTGAGCAACATGCCGCGGGTCCAGCGTTGCACGTCCGTCTGTGCTTGCTGCCATCCGCGGATCGGGGCGGGAAGCAGAAGCAGAAGGAAGATAAGAGCCGCGACGAGCGACGCGGCGGCCGTCCAATAGCGGCGGTAGAGAAGGTAAACAATCGTAACGAAGGGAAACGCCTTAATCGCGGCGGCCAGAGCGATCAGCGCGCCGGCGAGCAGATTCCGTTTTCCATCCAGCGCAACGAAAGCGCCGAGCAGGAGAGCGAGCAGGACCAGGCTCGGCTGGCCAAGGTGGAAATTGCTCCAGGCGTAAACGGCGATGAGCGCGCTCGGGATCACATAAACGAGCAGATGCTGTCGTTTCCAATTTCCCGCCGCGAGCCGGACCGACAACAGAATGCTCGCGACCCACGCGCCGGCGTTCACGAGCACAAGCGGGACCACCAGGCCCGTCTTCCCGAGCAGGCTAATCGGCGCGAGCAAGAGCGCCGCGGTCGGTGGATACATGAATGGAAAGCGCGAGTTCCGCTTCGGGTAAATCTGCTCGCCATGCAGAATGCGCTGCCCGGTCTTGTACCAAAGCTCGTAGTCTTTGATGCTCTCGCCCAGGAGCGCGTTGGCGACCGGAATGGCGGCGAAGACCAGCAGCACGGCTGCGAAGAACCAGAGGGTGAGGCGAAAAGCGGTCGGGCTATTCAGCCGCTCGCTCCAGGCGACGAAGCCGGTGCGCGCTCCAGCGAAATTCACGCGGCGTTCTCCTGCAACGCGGGAAGGGGAGGCGGGCGCAGCTTGTGCCATTCCGTGCTCTGTTCGTAGGCATAGGCGATCTGAAGCAGCCGTGCTTCCTCGAGTTGCGGCCCAAGGATTTGCAGACCTACGGGCAGGGGCCTGCCATTCGCGCGCCGTGCGAAGCCGCACGGAATGCTAAGCGCGCAGATACCGGTGAGATTTGCGACGTTCGTGAAGACGTCCGCGAGATACATTTGCAGCGGATCGGCCTGGAGCTCTCCCAGCTGCCAGGCGGGAAATGGCGAGGTTGGGGTAACAAGCGCATCCACCTTTTGGAAAGCACGAGCGAAATCGCGGCGGATCAGCTCCCGCACTTTCTGCGCGCGCAGATAATAGGCGTCATAGTAACCGGAGCTCAACACGTAGGTGCCGAGAATGATCCGGCGCTTTACTTCCGCGCCGAAACCTTCCGCACGAGTGCGCTCGTACTGGTCGAGCAGGTTCTGCGGCCGCGCCGCGCGCTGGCCGTAGCGAACGCCATCGAAGCGCGCCAGATTAGCCGAAGCCTCAGCCGTCGCGAGGACGTAGTAAGCCGCGATCGCATAATCGGTGTGAGGTAGTGACACCTCCACAATCTCGGCGCCTAACGAGGCAAAACGGCGGACCGCCTCGTCCAGTGACGCCTTCACCTCCGGATCAATTCCGTTCGAGGCGAACTCCGGAACGATCCCGAGCCGCAGCCCGCGTATTTCGCGTCCCAGTTGGGCCGTGAAATCGGGCGCCGCAGTCTCGAGGCAGGTGGAGTCCTGCCGATCCGGTCCGGCAATCGCATTTAACAAGAGCGCGGCGTCGCGCACGGTCTTGGTCAGCGGCCCGACCTGATCCAGCGAGGAGGCAAACGCCACCAAACCGAAACGCGAGACGCGGCCGTAGGTTGGCTTCAATCCCACGATCCCGCAGAGCGCTGCCGGCTGCCGCACCGACCCGCCGGTGTCGCTTCCGAGCGCGGCGATCGCTTCGTCGGCCGCGACCGCGGCGGCGGAACCCCCGCTCGAGCCACCGGCGACGCGCGAGACGTCCCACGGGTTGAGCGTTGTTCGCACACTCGAGTTCTCGGTCGAGGAGCCCATCGCGAACTCGTCCAGATTTGTTTTGCCGAACGGAATCGCGCCGGCTGCTTTCAGTTTACGGACGACTGCGGCGTCGTAGGAGGAGCGAAACTCGCGCAGCATGCGCGATGCGCAGGTACAGGGCTGACCTTCCACGTTGATGTTGTCTTTGATCGCAACTGGAACGCCGCCCAGGGGCAGGTCGACATCCGACTGTTCCGCCTGTTTCCGGGCGGCAGCGAAATCGATTGAGAGATACGCGCCAATGCGCGGGTCCACTTCCGCGATGCGGGCGTGCAGAGCTTCCAGCACTTCCGGCGGCGAAACCTCCCGCCGGCGCAGCAGGCTCTGAAGCTCGGCGATAGAGAGCGCCGGCAGACCACCCGCCGTCATTCGATCACTTTCGGGACGACGAAAAGGCCGTTCGCAGGTCGCGGCGCGTTGGCAAGTGCTTCTTCGGCCGTGAACCACGGACGCGCCTCATCGGGGCGGAAGACGTTCATGATTGGGTTCGCATGCGCGGCCGCTTCCACGCCGCTCACATCCACCTCACGCAGCTTGTCTGCATATTGCAGCACGTGCCCGAGCTGCTTTTGAAAGAGCCGGGTTTCGTCTTCGCTGAGACGCAGCCGCGCAAGCTTTGCCACGTACGTCACATCCAGGTTCTGATCAGCCATCAGAACCGCAGGTGTGTCAGCAGCCAGATCACCGCCGCCGTCAGCGCGACCAACAGGACTAGAAACACGATGCGCCCTTCGCGGCGCTCCTTCCGCAATGAGACGCGGCGGCCGCCGTAATGCCCGCCATCACCATAACGTTTGTCCTGCAGGGCAATCGAAACATCAAGCCGGCTCCCCCCTTCGCTGGCACGCGCCAGGAGTTCCTCCCGCTGGCGCCGATTCACTTCCTCCGCCACCTGCGGCGCTTCCGCGATCATGCGCTCGAGCTTTGCCATTTCGTCCCGCAGCTTGTTCTCGCGGCGGGCAAGCTCCTGCTGTTTCTGGTCGAGCGGTGTCTCGGAATTAGACGATCGGCGGCGCATGCAGGATTACTGAGCCCGTGCGGCCAGCCAGAGGAAAATCAGGAGCGCGATAAAGCCGAACACGATCAAAGGCAGGGTGAGCGCAAACCCGATCTGCAGCCACTGCATAAAGCCATTCGCGCTGCCACCGAGCGAGAGTTCGGGGGCCGCCTCCGGCAGTGCCACTTCGCCCGACTCGTCCGCAGCCGCCGTGAGCCGGCTTCGTTGCTGGCTAAACTCAGCGCGCGCGTCGTCCACCGCGCTAAGCGCGCGGCTCAGTTCCTTGTGCAAGTCCGCCGGATTCCAACTCTTCGGATCGATCGATTCCAGGAGAACCAGATGCTGCTCGAAGCTTTCGCGCGTGGCGCGGATCTGCTCGAGTTTCTTTTGCGAATCGTAGGCCTCGCGCTCCAGCACCACCAGCGAGCGCGTGAACTTATCGGTCATTTCCGCGCGCCCGCGCTCCAATTCTTCCTGCCGCCGGCTCAATTCCTCCAATTCGCGCTTCTGCTTTTCGATCTGCTCCTGCTGCCGTTTCAGTTGCAGCAATTGCTCCTGCGCCTTCTGGACCTGCGAATCGAGATGCTCGGTTGAATTCGCCTCCTCGTCGCTCAACTCCAGCATTTGTTCGATTGGTCGAATTCGTTCTGCCATGACGGTGTTTGATGCGGCGTTCGCGACGGCACGCGCTTCTCGGGTCGCCGTGGCAGGCATATAAGACTTCCGCGCGGGGAATTCCACCATTTTCCCTCGGAAACTTTTGCGAAACATGAAACGCGGCTCGCCTGTGGCGGTGCTGTTTCCTTATCCTGCCATTCACCCGATGCCCGAAGAAAAATCGCATCTCTGGCCAAAGCTCGCCGGCGCGAGGGCTCACATCGATTCACCGCAACCTGGCGCGAGCGTTTATGGCGAATGCATCTCGCTCGCCGGCTGGTGTCACGCGCCCGGACGCGATGCAGCGCACTGCCGCGTCCGTGCCTGGGCCGAAGACGCGGCGATCGGCGAAACGCGCCTGCTCTTTGTGCGGCCGGACGTTTGCGCCGCGTTGGACCTGGCGGAGACAACCGCGACCGGTTTTCGCTTTCTCGCGCGCGTCCCAGGAATGGCAGACAACCCACGGGAGGTGGTGATCACGCTCACCGCTTCCTGGGATGAGGATCCAGCGGAATATGAGCTGGAAAGCCTGGCCGTGCGGGTGGTTCCGGCCTTCCTAGAGCAGCGACCGTATGGGGACGTAGTGCATCCGGAGCGGGAAACATTACTGCACCGCGACAACATCTACGGCTCGGGACCGCCGCTCGAGGAACCCGGCGCGCTCACCTTGAATTTGATCCGCGATTATCTCCGTCCGCGTTCCTCAGTGCTCGATGTCGGCTGTGGCGCGGGGGCCTACGGGCCGCCGTTGCTCGCCGATGGCCACGCCTGGTTTGGGCTGGAGACGAACCTGCACTGCTGCGAAATCCTGGAGCGGCGTCAGCTGCCTTACGCGCGGGTCTCGTCGGAGACGGCGGGTTTCCCGTGCGGAGACGGCGAGTTCGAGGATGCGATCTGCATCGAAGTGCTCGAACACGTCGCCGAAGCGGAGCGATTCCTTGCCGAGATCGCGCGATCGATTCGCGGCCGCGCATTGTTTTCCGTTCCGAACATGGAGGTCATCCCGTACTTCAGCGCGTGGCACGTGGTGCCGTGGCACTTGCTCGAAGCGGATCACAAAAATTTCTTCACGCGCGCGAGTCTCCGGAAAATCTTGAGCGCACACTTCCGGGCAGTGGAAGTGTTCATTTACGCCGAGCATTCGCTCCGCAGCCGTGAAGAGATCCCGCTCCACGTCCATCTCTTCGCGATCGCGCAGAAGTAGGTGGCTTCTCCTGGCTCAGCCGGTCTCCTGCAAGAGCTGCTGCCAGAGATCGCATAACTCCTTGTAGCTTCCACCGGTGAGGAACTTCAGCTCCGGCCAATACGAGTCGATGTAGTTACGCTGAAATGGCTTCGGCCCATGAAAGTGGATGATCTTGGCCCGGGAATAATCCCCCCAGTACGGCTTCCAGTTCAACTCCGGCGGGAGCGTTTCCCAGAGATAGCCCTGCTCCGGGTTTTGGTAGAAATAACGATACGCGCCCTGGTCCCAGCTGACTCCGGGCAACCAATCAATCCGCTTCCGCAGATATTGCCGGAATTCCTCATCGCGCCGGCGCATGCCCGGCAGATTCATCCACATCACTCCCGAGTTCATATCTTCTGGCTGCGCCCGGTCTGATTCCACCGCCACCGCGAAATACTCGGATGCGATCGGCTGGAGGGTGTCGACCACTTCGCTTCGGAATATCACATCGCAATCCGTGTAAAGGACGCGATCATCGAATCCGAATCGTTCCTGGAGCGAAGGCAATTCAGTCCGGAGAAAAACGCCCCGCGTGGCCGAGAGCAGCTGGGGATTGCTCCTGCGCTCGCCCAATCGCGCCAGCTCGTCGAGAAGAAAGCTTTGGCAGCGAATGATCCGCACCCCTTTGCGCTTCATCCACGCGGTGAAGTCGTTCTCGCTGCCATCGTAGAGGCAATGCGGCTGCAGCGCGGTGTGCCTCAGCGCGGTGTGAATCGCCACCTTTGCCATCTGCGCGTATTGCTTGAAGGCTGGGCAGTCTTCGTTGATCCCAATGAACCATTGCATGGCAGATCGTTGCCTCAGCGCCCCGGCATCATTTCGAGCAGCACTCCTTTGAAGTATTCCGTCTCCGGCAGCGTCGGCAGCACCGGATGATCGAGCGCCTGCTCGAACCTCCGCAGCCTGCGCGCTGACCGGCGCGCATCCACCAGCGCATCCGCGATGGTTTGCGCAAAAGCAGCTTCGGTGACGTGGTGCGAACACGAGAACGTGGCGAGCAACCCGTCTTTCGAAAGCAGATTGAACGCGCGGACGTGCAATTCCCGATAGCCGCGCATGGCGTTGTGCAATCCGCCCTTGGTTTTCGTGAAGGAGGGTGGATCGAGAATGATCAGGTCGTATTGCGCTTCGGTTTTCTCCGCCGCGCGCAGGAACTGAAACACATCCTGCTCCGTCCAGTTCACCTGCAGACGATTGCGCTCGGCGTTCGTCCGCGCCGCGAGGAGGCTCTCTGCGCTCGCCTCAACCGCCGTCACTTCCGCCGCTCCGGCCCGTGCGCAGGTGAGCGCGAAGGCCCCCTGGCTGGTGAAACAATCGAGCACACGCCGGCCGCGCGCGTGTTCTGCCACGCTCGCGTAGTGCGGCACCTGATCAAGATAGAAGCCGGTCTTCTGCGCGTTCAGCAGGTCCACACTGAAGCGCACGCCTGCGACTTCGAACTCAGCTGCGCTGGCAGCATCGCCCCACAGGATCCCCATGCGCAGGTCCAGCCCTTCGGCTTTTCGGACTGGCACGTCGTTACGCTCAAGGATCGAACGTAGCGCATGCCTCCGGCTTGCGCTCTCTGTCTGCGCAAGCGAGACGCATGCGCTACGGAGCGCCTCGACGATGAAATCTTTCCGCTGCTCCATACCGAGCGTCAGTGTCTGGAGCACGAGCTTGTCGCCGTAGCGATCGACGATCACACCGGGCAACCCATCACTCTCGCTCCAGACCAGGCGGCAAAGCTCCCGATTCAGACCGCGGCGCGCTCGATACTCCACCGCCTGCGCGATTCGGCGCTGGAAAAAATCAAGGTCAAGATCCTGTTTTCGGCGCGAGAAACGCCGCGCCACGATCTGCGACTTGCTGTTGTAGATCGCGCTGCCGAGAAGGTGATCCCGCCCGTCCTTCAGCGAAATCACGTGCCCATCGTGGGGATTGCCGAAGACCTTCAGCACTTCTCCCGAGAAGACCCAGTCGTGCCCGTGCAGAATTCGAGCGCGAGGTTTAACTACGATGCCGGCCATTCAGAGAGTTATGAATGAGGAAAGCAGGAAAGCAGAAAATTATTTTGAGGTTTTTTTCTGCGTTCCTGCTTTCCTCATTCCTTGATGCAGACGCTGCGCGATATCGCACTGCCGATCCCGAAGCTCCGCAGCGGGAAAGTGCGCGAAGTTTTCGATCTCGGCGAAACGCTTCTCTTCGTAGCCACCGATCGCTTGTCTGCCTTCGACTGCATCTTGCCTGATCCGATTCCGCAGAAGGGGGCGGTGCTAAATCAGATTTCCGCATTCTGGTTTCAACGATTCACCTTTGTCCCGAACCACATGCTCGCGCTACAGTTCGAGTTACCTGGTGAGTTGCAGCCGTACCGCGAACGGCTTGCCGGCCGCTCCATGCTCGTGCGTAAAACAGAGCCGCTGCCGGTGGAGTGCGTCGTACGCGGTTATCTCGCGGGCTCAGGATGGAAAGAATATCAGGAACACGGCAGTGTGTGCGGGCAGCGTTTGCCGCCGGGGCTCGAGCTGGCATCGCAACTGCCGGAACCGCTTTTCACCCCGGCTACGAAGAGCGAAGCGGGCCACGACCTCAACATCGATTTTGCGGAGTGCTGCCGTATTCTCGGGGAGAAAACCGCACAAAAAGTCCGCGATCTAAGCCTCAAAATCTACGCCGCCGGGCGCGAACACGCCGCCGGCTGCGGTATCATTGTGGCGGACACGAAATTCGAGTTCGGCATCCTGAATGGCGAGTTGCTCCTCATCGATGAGGTTCTCACGCCAGATTCCTCGCGCTTCTGGCCGGCCGATCAGTACGTCACCGGGCAAAGTCCGCCCAGCTACGACAAGCAATTCGTGCGCGATTATCTCGAAACGCTCGACTGGGACAAAACTCCGCCCGCCCCAGCGCTGCCCCCGGAGGTGATCGAGAAAACCTCCGCAAAATATGGTGAGGCGTTTAGGCGCCTCACCGGAACTGAACTCGCAGCGTAACTCCGTACGTGAGATCCCTCAGCGCGCTTCGCCAGCGTCGGGATGATACACTTGCGGTGTGCGGCGAGCTACTTCGGAATCAAATCGCTGACAAGTGAGCGCTCTTCCTGCAACTCCGCGACCGACGCGTCGATTTTCGAGCGGCTGAATTCGTTCACGTCGACGCCTTGCACGATCTCCCATTTGCCGCCGCGCGCGCGGATCGGGAACGACGAGATCAGACCTTCCGGCACGCCGTAGCTGCCGTCGGAGCAGACAGCGACGCTGTTCCAATCGTCGCGCGCCGTCTCGTTGGTCAGGGCGCGGACTGTGTCAACAACGGCGTTCGCTGCCGAACCGGCGGAAGATAAGCCGCGCGCCTTGATGATGGCGGCGCCGCGCTGCTGCACGGCTGGAATAAAGGTTTGCTTCAACCAGGCGTCGTCGCCGATGACCTCCGCAGCCGAGCGACCCTTGATCTTCGCGTTGTAAAAATCCGGATACTGCGTGGCGGAGTGGTTGCCCCAGATCGTCATGTTAGTCACGTCTGTCACCTCCACGCCCGCCTTTTGCGCGAGCTGCGCCTTGGCGCGGTTTTCATCTAAACGCGTCATGGCAAACCAGCGATCGCGCGGAATGGAACGCGCGTTGTTCATCGCGATCAGGCAATTGGTATTGCACGGATTGCCGATCACCAGGATGCGCACATCAGACGCGGCGTTCTTCTCGATCGCCTGTCCCTGGCCGATGAAAATCCTGCCGTTAATCCCTAACAAGTCGCCCCGCTCCATCCCGGCTTTGCGCGGAACACTGCCGACGAGCAGAGCCCAGTTTACGTCGCGGAATCCTTCGTTCAGATCCGCGGTCGCGACGACTGTTTTGAGCAAAGGAAAGGCGCAGTCGTCCAGCTCCATGACCACGCCTTTGAGCGCATCAAGCGCAGGCGGGATTTCGATCAGGTGAAGGTGGACCGGCTGATCTGGCCCGAAGAGTGCGCCGGACGCGGCGCGGAAGACAAGCTGATATCCAATTTGTCCGGCGGCGCCGGTGATCGCGACTTTGATCGGAGAGTTCATCCTTTTCTTTAGCCACGGATTAACACGGATGAAACACAGATTTTAGACGCGGCGGGAGCCGCGCCCCTCTTCATGCGTGTCAATCCGAGTTCATCCGTGGCTCGATTCTCCCTGTCTCCTGCAGCAGCGAACGCACGAGCTTCATCCGTTCTTTGACCGCGCGACTGCGACGAAGCCGCGCGACTGTCATATGCAAACGCCGGCTCCAATTCGATTCCGCCGCCGTGCCGGGGACGTTGAAGCGGTCGGTGCGCGCCAGGAGGTCAGTGATCATGACGATAGCGAGCGATGCTTCGCTCTGAAAGAGCGCGCGCAGGATGGGCGCGTAGAAGTCGCGGTTGAACTCTGGCGCATCCGGCAGCGACAAAACTCCGGCAAACTCCGCGATCTTCCTCAGATCGTCGCGCGCTTGATCCTTGCTCGCTCCTTCCTCACCGGCGAGCGCTTCCTCCCACATGGCGCGGATCGGCTTGTGGTCGTGGGTCGCGTAGGTCGCGACGGAGAGGCGCTGATATTCCTTTCCCGCAATGATTCGACCATCGGGCGTGCTCTCCCATTGCGGGATTTTGAATCCGGCGATTCCCAACGACTGCAAGCTTGGCCGCACGTAGCGCGGTACGGTCCCAAGGTCCTCGCCGATCAGTCGCGTGCTGCCAGCCGCCTCTAGCACAACCCGCAGATATTCTTCGCCTTCGCTCCGGTTGGCTTCGCAATTCTCCGGCGTCGAATCATCGCGTGGAGCGTAATGCGGCGCGCGGCCGCCGGTGCGTTCCAGCATTTCTTCGTGCGTCAGCGGCAGAAATTCTTTGTTCCGCTGCGGCCGCCACGGGAAGGCATAGATGCGGTAAAATCC
>JBHENA010000056.1:7375-15388 GCA_046262275.1 Chthoniobacterales bacterium | reverse complement strand
GTCTTTCCCACCGTCAACGCCTACCAGCCGAGCTACGGGGGCGGGTCCTTCAGCCCCTTCGACGGCTTCGTGGCCAGGATCGACCCCACCGTCGCCGGCACGCCGGGCCTCACCTACTCGACCTACCTCGGCGGCAGTGGCCAGGAGGCAGCCAACGGCATTGCCGTTGACTCGGCCGGCAACGCTTACGTCACAGGATATACAGCTTCGAGTGATTTCCCCCACGGCGAATCCGCTGCAAGCTGGGTTCGATGACGGCGAGGCTTTCGTGACCAAGATCAATGCGCAGGGCACCGCTTTGGTTTATTCGACTTATCTCGGTGGAGGCAGCAGTGAATACGGCAACGGCATCGCGGTCGATTCCGAAGGAAAAGTTTGCCTGACCGGCTCGACCTCATCGACGGATTTTCCAACGGTCAACCCGATCCAGGCAAACTCCGGCGGACTCGGTGACGCTTTCGTCACGAAACTGAACGCGGCAGGATCGGCGCTCGTGTATTCAACTTTCCCTGGCGGCAGCAAGGAAGAGACCGGTTTTGGAATTGCGGTTGACCCTTCTGGGAATGCGTGCGTCACCGGAAGAACAGTTTCGACAGATTTTCCGACGGCGAACGCGTTCCAGAGCACGTTTGGCGGGGGCACGCAAGACGCGTTCGTGACGAAGATCAACGCGGCCGGTTCGGCGTTTGTCTATTCTACCTACCTCGGTAGTTCCGGGGGATTTTCAGAAACGGAGTTTGGGAGAGCGATTGCTGCTGACTCAAACGGCAACGCTTACGTTACAGGCACCACAGGGTCGAATTTCTTTCCGACAGCAAATGCCATCCAAGACACCCTCGGCGGCAACACCGACGTATTTGTCACCAAGATCAATTCTGCCGGTAGCGCCCTGGTCTACTCGACCTTCCTCGGCGGCCAGTCTTACGAAGACGGTCTCGGGATCGCAGTCGACCCGAATGGAAACGTATATCTAACCGGGGAGACGGTGGGGACATCGGATTCCATGGGTGATTTTCCCACCGCGAATCCTATCCAGGCGGAATTGAGCGGAATACGTGACGCTTTCGTGACCAAAATCAATTCGGCCGGTTCCGCGCTTATCTATTCTACCTACCTCGGCGGCAAGAATAGCGAGACCGGCCACGAGATCGCGGCAGACGCATTGGGCAACGCCTACATCACTGGTGAAACCTGGTCGGCGGATTTCCCGACTGCGAACGCCATCCAAAACAAAAAAGAGGGCCTGGCCAGCGACGCCTTTATTACCAAGCTCAACCCGGCGGGCTCGGAGTTCGTGTATTCCACCTACCTCGGTGGCGCCAGTGCTGAGATCGCATATGGAATTGCGGTTGATTCAGCGAAAAACGTATATGTCGCCGGTTACACCTCCTCGGGCGATTTCCCGACTAAAAATCCGATCCAGCAGGACTACGCCGAGGGTTTTCAGGACGCTTTCGTGGCTAAGATATCGGACTCGCAGCCTCCTGCGCCAAACAAGTACGACTTCAACCGCGACGGCAATGCGGACTTCATCATTTACAAGCCTACTGCGCGGCGTGCGGTAGCGTGGTTTCTGGATGGAACGCAATTCGATTCCGCCGACTTCATCGATCCACTTATCCCGGCCGGATTTCAGATCGTCGACGCGGCCGATTTCAATAACAACGGAAAGCCGGATTTGTTGCTCTTCAACGCTTCTACCAGGGAGAGCAGGATCTGGTTTCTCAATGGAACTACGCGCACCGGAACGGCGTCCGGTCCAATGATCACGAGCGGCTTTGCGCTGATCGGAGCGGCGGACTTCGATCGCGATGGCGATCCCGATTACCTCCTCTACAACGCGGCAACGGGGCGAACCGCCCTTCGCTTTCTAAATGGCACCACTTTGGTGCGTGGCGCGCTGGGTCCGCTGGTACCTGAGGGCTATCTACCTGTCGCGACCGGCGATTTTAATCGGGATGGATTCCCTGATCTGGCGCTGTTCAATTCAGCGAACGGCAAGACGAGGATCTTCTATTTGAACGGCGCGAACAAAATTGGCGCGAAGGACGGCCCCACAATTCCAGAGGGCTTCGTGCTCAAAGGAGTGGCCACATTTCCGGGCAACCTCAAACCGGATCTCGTGCTCCTCAACCCCTCGACTCGACGCACGGCGATCTGGCTCCTCAATGGTGTGACAGTTGGCGAAAAGGTGGCCGGTCCACGATTACCAGAGGGTTTTACCCTGGCTGCTCCATAGCATTCAGTCGCTGCAAACCGGCGGTCCCAGCGAGCTGTCTCGGTCTTCGGCGTGTGCGCAGGAGAAAATCTTCCTGCGATGTCCGTTTTGCTGCGGGATTTCCGCCTTGTTCTAGTGAAGGCGCATCCTCCGCATGAAAATTACTTCATCCTTCAGGACTCTCGTCTGTGCAGTGGTTCTGGCCTGCGCCACCCTGACCCCTGTATCGGCGCAGATAACCTACACCCGGCTGCAACAAAACGGCGTGCTCAAGGTGCGTCAGATGCGAGCGGATGGCACTGGCGACAGAGCGATCGATCTGCCATGGGCGAAAGTCGGGTTCCCGACCTGGTCGCAGGATGGCGTGCAACTCGCCGTCACTGCTTTTCAGCCTGGGAACGTGCCGTCGAAGACCTGGAACGTCTTCGGGATCTTCAGGGCTACCGGAGTGGTGCGGAAGCTGACCGATTTCCATGATTTGCTCGACCCGGTAAACAATGCCTTTAGCTATACGTTTCCCTGGTACAAGGCGTACTCGCGCGACCGCGGCCGGATGGCCATCTTTTCGCTGACGCAGACCGGCGGCCCCAACGATGACAACGATGGTGGCGGTGTTGTCGATGTGCCTGTCTTGGAGATTCACTCCCTCACTACCGCGGCGAACCCGATCCTGGTGCACGTGGACAAAACGAAGAATGGCAGACATCATGGCGGAGAAGGGGTGGACTGGTCGCCGGCGCGGAATGTTCTCGCTGCGCCCCTTCAATCGAGCGCTCCGTTTCTCAGCGGCGGCGGGCCCGGAGAGACCACCGCAGTGTTTTTGATCGACCCGGTGCAGACCGCCGTTCAACAGGGACGGGCCCAGCAGGTCACCTTTCCGCGCACGGATGCGAATCAACAGACCGGGGTCTATTGGACTGAGCACGATTATCAGCCAAAATTCTCGCCCAACGGTGTCGGATTGGTTTACGTCCGGTCTTTCCAGTCCCACGCCCTCCTTACCTCGCTCGATCCTGAGCCGAACATCCAGTCGCTCCGCATTCGAAACCTGAATACCGGAGCGGACAGGGAAGTGCGCCGCTTTCCGAAAGGCACCTACATCACCGCGGTCGATTGGTCGCCCGATGGGACACGGCTCGTTTTCGACCTGGCGCTACAGGCCAATAGCCCCGTCGGACCGCTGCAACAAGGACGCGCGGAGACCAACCAGATTTACATCATCAATACCGACGGCACCGGTCTCACTCAGCTGCGCGGCAACGGCAACGGAACGCCATCCTGGCGCAAACCGCGGCGTTAGACGACAGCTTCGCGCGGCCCGCGGCTCGTCACGGGCGAGGACGGGCGAAAGGCACGGTCGCTCGTTGCCCTTGCTGCGAATCATAGCGGATGACTACTGTCGCGCCGATGCGCCCGTTCTTCCGCCGTGCCGTTGTGGTCGCCGCCGTATTCTCGGTTCTCTTCTATTGGTCGTGCGAGCGACACAAACCGAGTGAGCTGGCTCATGGCACTGAGCACGCGAAATCACATGCCGAGGAGGATGCTGCAACTGAGCGGGCGCAGGAAGGCGAAGATCACGACGAACCTGACGATAGCGATCAGATGCGCGCCACCACAGCGATGTCAGTGACGCCTCCCCCGGCCAGTCCGACTCCGGCGAACTTTTTCCCCACCGCCAGCCCTCACTAGCAGGAGCTTCCCATGGCCAGAATCCAGCGCGCCACGCGGCCACCGAACATCACCACCATGCCGCCGGGCGTCCCGTACATCATCGGGAACGAAGCGGCCGAGCGCTTCTCCTTCTACGGGATGCGCGGCATCCTCATCGTTTTCATGACGACCTACCTCGTCAGCACGATGGGGCAGCTCGCGCCAATGAGCGACGCGCAAGCGCGCGCCTGGTTCGCCACCTTCGTTTCGGCCACTTATTTCCTGCCCATCTTGGGTGCGATTCTGGCCGAGGGCTTCCTCGGAAAATACCTAACCATCTTCTGGCTCTCCATCGTTTACTGCCTCGGTCATCTCGCGCTTGCTTTCATGGACACGGCGTGGGGAATCGCGTGGGGACAGGAGAAGGTGCTCGCGCTTGGCCTGGGGCTGATCGCACTTGGCGCAGGCGGCATCAAGCCGTGCGTCTCGGCCAACGTGGGCGACCAGTTCGGCGAGTCGAACAAGCATCTGCTCTCGAAAGTTTTCGGCTGGTTCTACTTCTCGATCAACGCCGGCTCATTCATCTCCACGCTGCTCTGTCCGTGGCTGCTCGCCACTCCGGGCTGGGGTCCGCGCTGGGCGTTCGGCATCCCCGGTGTCGCGATGTTTATCGCCGCGATTTTCTTCTGGGCCGGCCGCAACAAATTCGTCCACATCCCGCCCGCGGGTTGGGCGTTCGTGAAGGAGATGTTCAGTAAGGAAGGGCTCGGCGCGCTTGGTCGGCTCGTGATCGTTTACATTTTCGTAGCCGTTTTCTGGTCGCTCTGGGACCAAGGCGCGGGCGGCTCCTGGACACTGCAGGCGAGGCACCTCGACCTAAACTTCCTCGGCATCCAGCTGTTACCGGCGCAGGTCCAGACCGCGAATCCGATCTTCATCCTGCTCTTCATTCCGCTGGTGAACTACGTTGTCTACCCGTTCATCGATCGCTTCTTCCCGCTCACCCCGCTACGTAAGATCGGCATCGGTCTTTTCCTCACCGGCTTCAGCTTCCTCGTCATCGCCTTTGTGCAGACGATGATCGACGCGGGCCAGCGGCCGAGCGTCTGGTGGCACATCTTCGCCTACGTCATTCTGACGTTCGGCGAGACAATGGTCTCGATCACCGGCCTGGAGCTTTCCTACACGCAAGCGCCTAACAAGATGAAGAGCGCCGTCATGGCGGCGTGGCTCTTTACCGTCTCGTTAGGCAACGCCTTCACGGCCGGGGTGAACTTTGCCATCCTGAATCCCGATGGCACGGCGAAGATGAGCGAGTTTCACTACTTCATGTTCTTCGCCGTGCTTATGCTCGCGGCGACTGCCATCTTCGTCGTCGTGTCGAACTTCTATCAGTACCGCACCTACCTGCAGTCGCAGGAGCCCACAGAAGATGAGCGCGCCACGGAGCCGGTGCTGGCCAGCGGCGCACCAACGTAGTTCGTCCGCGCGGCTTCCAACAGTCATCCTGAGGCTGGCGAAGCGCGCCGAAGGATCTCACGTCTGGGCTGTTGATCATGCATTTGCCGACAGCGTCATCACTCAGCGTACGGGAGGTCCTTCGCCGTCTGCGCGGCTCAGGATGACAGTTTAGGATCGCGCGCGCTTTATAACGCGCTCACCGCTTCCACCATTCGCTGGCGCATCTTCTCATCAGGCAAGCGCCCGAAACACGCCTGCATGTTGTCTTCCATGTGGTGCGGCTTGCTTGTCGCGGGAATCGCGCAGGTCACAGCCGGATTCGACACGATCCACTTGAGGAAAAACTGCGCCCAGGATTTGCAATCGATCTCCGCTGCCCAATTCGGTAGCGCCTTCCCGCGGACGCGATCGAAGAGGTCGCCGCGGCCGAACGGCCGATTCACGATCACGGCCACTTTGCGCTCTTTCGCCACGGGAAACACGCGGTCGTCGGCCTCGCGTTCCCTGAGCGAGTAATTGATCTGCACGAAATCGACCGGCTCCTTCTCCAGCACCCGTGCCACCTCCGCCTGACTGCCTTCGGTGTAATGGGTGATCCCGATGTAACGCACGCGCCCCTGTTTTTTCCAAGCGCGCAAGGTGGCCAGCTGCGTCTCGAGGCCGATCAGGTTATGCACCTGGATGAGATCGAGCTTCTTCGTCCTGAGCAGCGCGGACGAGCGCTCCATCTGTTTGATGCCGTCTTCCCGCCCCGTCGTCCACACCTTCGTGGCCATGAAAAGCGAGTCCAGCAGCTTGAGTTTGGCGGCGATCTCCCCGGTTACCGCTTCCGCTCGCCCATACATGGGGGAGGTATCGACCAGCTTGCCACCGTGTTTCGCCAACATCGCGAGCACCTGTTCGAGCGGCTGACGCTCCGCCGCGGATGAGCCGGCATCGAAAACGCGCGAAGTTCCGAGACCAATTACCGGCAGCATCTCACCAGAGGAGGGAATGGCGCGTTGCAGGAGCGCGCGTTCCTCTTGGGCGGAGAGCGATGGTGCAACGAGCAGACTCGCTGCGGTTCCGGCAATCACTTTAGTGGCCTCTCGTCGTGTCATCGATCAAATGAAGAGAGGATTACGAGGATTTACAGGAATGATTTCTCGGAAGTCAGCCATCCGTGGCGGACTCGGCCGGCGGGCTCCGGCCTGCCGAGTTCCGCGTGGCCAAGCTGGAAGCATGGCCGCCGAGGCAGGCTGGAAGCCTGACTTCCGTTTAATCCTGTAAATCCTGTCCACTTCTCTTACGATACGCCGCCATGAAGATCGCCGTCGCGCTGCTTGGTCTTGCCTTTTCACTTAATGCTTACGCCACCCCAGCCGATGATGAATTCCAAAAGCTGGCCGGTGATTACATCGAAAGCCGGCTTCGCACCTATCCCGAAGACGCGACCGAGTTGGGCGACCATCGTTTCGACGGTACTCTCACGGATTACTCCGCAGACGCGCGCGCGAAAGAGCTCGCCGGGCAAAAAGCATTTCTCGAAAAGCTGAACGCATTCGGCGGAACGGCCGAACTGACCGGTGCGAACAAGGTCGACTTCCGCATCCTGAAAGAAAACGTGGAGGGCGAAATCTTTGGGCTCGAAGAATTAAAGAGCGCTGAGTGGAATCCGCTCCTCTACAATCAGAGCCTCGCCAACGCGCTCTATCTGCTGATCGCACGCGAGTTCGCTCCGGCCGAGGAGCGCATTCCGAACATCCGCAGGCGGATGGAAGCGATTCCGAATGTGATCGCGCAGGCAAAAGCAAACCTGAAGCATTCGCCGCGCATTTACACGGAGACCGCGATCGAGCAGGTCGGTGGCGCCGTCTCCTTCGTGCGCGAGGGCCTCAGTCCCGTGCTCGATCGCGCGCCGCAGATGAAGAAAGACCTTGCTCCGCTCCAGGAAAAAACGGCAAAGGCGCTGGAAGATTACAAGAAATGGCTGCAGGACGAGCTGCTCCCGCGCTCCGATGGTGATTTCCGGATCGGCGCAGACAAGTTCCGCAAAAAGCTTCGCTTCTCGCTCGCCTCCGATCTGTCAATGGAGGAGATCATGAGCCGCGCTCGTGCGGACCTCGCCCGGACGCAAACTGCAATCTTCGAGACGGCGCTGCCGCTCTACAAAAGGTATTTCCCCGGCGCCGATGCGGTGACCTTGGCCGACAAAAGGAAGGTCACAACCGCGGTGCTGGACAAGCTCGCCGAGCAGCATCCGAACGACGACACGATCGTCAGTTACGCGCAGAAGACGCTCGCGGAAACGACCGAGTTCACGAAAAAGAAAGGGCTAATCACGGTTTTCGACCAGCCGCTGCAGGTGATCGTGATGCCGGAGTTCAAACGCGGACAAGGCATTGCGTACTGCGATTCTGCCGGGCCGCTGGAGAAAAACGGCGAGACGTTTTACGCCATTGAGCCGACACCAGCGAGCTGGTCGGCGGAACGGAAAGAGTCGTTCTTCCGCGAGTATAACAACTACATGGTGCAGGACCTCACGATCCACGAAGCCATGCCTGGCCATTTCCTGCAGCTCGCCCACGCGAACAAGTTTCGCGCGCCGACGCTGGTGCGCGCCATTTTCCGCAGCGGCACGTTCATCGAAGGGTGGGCGGTCTACGCCGAGCAGTTCATGGCCGAAGCCGGCTACGGAGGGCAGG
>JBHENA010000056.1:0-7365 GCA_046262275.1 Chthoniobacterales bacterium | reverse complement strand
GAAATACAACGACACCGTGCTCTCGTTCGGCAGTCCACCCGCGAAGTACGTGCGCGAGCTGATGGGGCTGTAACAGAGCATAGCCGGGACGGCCCTGCTCCGGCTCAGCGCGCGCGCTTCTTGTTGCGGGTCAGCTTCACGAGATAGTTCAGGTTGAAGACCCGACGCGCGCTTAGAACAATCGTCTCAATGCGCTACGCAGTCTCTCGCCCTCGCCACCGGCTGCCATGTCGCGCCCTATTTACAACGCCAGCGAAGCGCCGCAAACTCGGCGATGCCCAATCTGGCCACCTGGCTCCGGCCCAAAGATGAGCCATGCTTCCGCCGCTTCTTTGCGCCCTATCCCGACGTCATTTTTTGGAATGCGGCGAAAGGTCTCGTCCCTATGGCCGAGATGCACGGCCTGCTCCTGACCGGCGGACCGGATATCGCGCCGGAATTGTTACGACAGGAAATTCCAGATCCTTCAGTGTTGGACAAGGATGTAGATCCGGCCCGCGACCGATGGGAATTCCAAGCTGCAAAAGAGGCGCTGGAGCGACAGCTACCGATCTTCGCGATCTGCAAAGGGTTGCAGGTCTTTAATGTTGCCCTCGGCGGGACTCTTCGCCTCGATATTCAGGGCCACAACGCGCCGGAGATGAAAGACCGCGACGTGCAGCCGCTCCGGACCGAGCGCACCGCGGCGCACCGGCTCGAGAAGGTGAACAGCTCGCATCACCAGGCGATCGACCGCCTGGCGGACGGCTGTGAAGTCGAGGCCTGGTGCGCGGATGACGACATCATCGAGCAGATGCGCCTGAAAAATTATCCATTCGCGCTCGCGGTGCAGTATCACCCCGAACGCGGCGGAGATGTCTACGCGCCGCTCTTCGCCGATTTCGTCTCGCAGGTCCAGAACACGAAACAGGATTAACGAGATTGACTGGATTAGAGCTTCAGGTCCCCCGCCAAAATCCTGTTAATCCTGTAAATCCTGTCTAGAAAAGAAGAGCAGCATGGCCACCCCGCAGAACACCATCGCGATCGTTTACGATTACGATCAGACACTGAGTCCCAGCTACATGCAGGACGAGGTGGTTTTCCCCGCCTTCGGCATCAACAAAGACGGTTTCTGGCGGCGCTGCAGCGAGCTGGTGCGCGATGGCGGCTACGATAGCGAGCTCGCCTACATGAAGGTGCTGCTCGACACGCTGGGGATGGATCGGCCGACGAATGAGGAGCTGAAGTCGCTGGGCGGAAAGCTCAACTTCTACAATGGATTGCCCGAAATGTTTGAAGAGTTCGCCCACGCCCTCCTCACGGAAGAACACCTCGCGCACGGTATCACTGTCGAGCATTACATCATCTCGTCGGGCATGAAGGTGCTGATCGAAGGCAGCCGTCTCGCGCCCTACGTGCGCGCGATCTTCGGCTGCGAATTCGCTGAGGACAGCGAAGGACGCATCACGTTTCCCAAGCGCGTCATCAGTCACACGCAGAAGACCCAGTATCTCTTCCGCATCAACAAAGGTCTCCTCGATATGTCGCAGGACGTGAATGACCACATGGATCCGGAAATCCGTCCCATTCCATTCCCGAACATGATCTATATCGGCGACGGACCGACCGACGTGCCGTGCTTCACCGTCATGCGCAAGAACGGCGGCGAAGCGATCGCGGTTTATAATCCGGACGATCCTGCGCGCGCCGGTTTCAAGAAGTGTTACCAACTCTCCACCCACGCGGATCGCGTGAAACATATCGCGCCGGCCGATTACCAGCAGGGGACACATCTGCGCATGCTGCTCGAGCAGATGGTGGAGGAAACCGCGAACCGCATCGTGGCCGAACGCCGCACCGCGATCGAGACAGGAACGGTCCGCGCGCCAAAGCATTAGATTTGCTCGATGCGCCTCGACACCGCGAGGCGGCTACAGCGCCACCTGTAGCAACGGCGCTGTGTCGCCGTTTTGAGCGTGCTCGCCTGAGTGGAGTGTCGCGCATTTGGCGCAAAGCCCGCGGTATGTTACAAGACCCGCATGCCGAAGCTGCATTTCACGAAGATGAATGGCGCGGGCAACGATTTCGTGTTGCTCGACAACCGCGGCGGCGATTTGCAGCTGGCGCCCGCCCAAATCATGCGCCTCTGCGATCGCCATCGCGGCGTGGGCGCCGACGGAGTGCTTCTCCTGGAGCGGGCAGCCAATGGAGCGGACTTCCGCATGCGCTACTACAATGCGGATGGCGGCGAAGCTGAAATGTGCGGAAACGGCGCACGTTGTTTTGCGCGTTTCGCGGATCGCGTTGCCGGCCCGCGGGAGAGGCTTTCGTTCGAGACGCCCGTTGGCGTGATCGCCGCTGCGCTCGAAGGCGAGAGCGTCATTTTGCAGATGAGCGAACCCAAAGATATCCAGATCGGGCTGCAGATTTCTGCCGCGGGAGAGGAGGTCCGTTGTCACTACATCGATTCCGGAGTGCCGCATGTTGTTGTGCCGGTGAGTGCAATCGAGGAGGTGGATGTGCGGAAGCTCGGTGCCGCGCTGCGGCATCATCCGCGCTTCGCGCCGCGTGGCGCGAACGTCAATTTCCTGGAGCGGCGCCGCGAGCAGGAGATCGCCATCCGCACCTATGAACGCGGGGTGGAAGACGAAACGCTCGCTTGCGGCACCGGCGTGGTGGCGAGCGCACTGATCTTTGCCGCCAGCGAAAACGTCGGCAGCCCGATTGCAGTGCTGGTGCGCGGCGGCGATACATTGCAGGTCGGCTTCGACAAGGCGGGCGAGCAGTTTCGGCACGTGACCCTCACAGGGCCGGCCGATTTTGTCTTCGAAGGCACTGTCGAGGTGTAGGGTAGCGCGACGTTCCGGCTCGCATGCTTTTGATTCGCAAGCTGAAAGGTTGCGCTACATTCGACAATGTTCCGCGGCACCTACACAGCGCTCGTCACTCCGTTTCGTGATGGCGCGATCGATGGCCCCGCTTTCGAGAAGCTGATCGAAAGCCAGATCGCCGCGGGAATCAGCGGCATTATCGCTGTCGGCACCACTGGCGAAAGTCCAACCCTCTCGCACGACGAACGGGAGCAGGTGATCCGACTCGCCGCCACGATTGCGGGCGGCCGCTGTCAGGTGCTCGCCGGCACCGGTTCCTACTCCACGCGCGAGGCAATCGCCGCCACCATCGCGGCGGAAAAGATCGGGGTTGATGGCGCCTTGATCGTCGCGCCCTATTACAACAAGCCGAGCCAGGAAGGTCTCTTCCGGCATTTCCACGCCATCGCGCGCGCGACCAAACTCCCGATCATGCTCTACAACATACCGGGCCGTTGCGGCGTGGACATCATTAGCGAAACCGTGGTCCGGCTCGCGACCGAATGTAGCAACGTGGTCGCAATTAAAGAGGCGAGCGGCAGTGTGGACCGCGTGAGCGAATTACGCGCGCGGCTGCCCGAGCCATTCACGATTCTAAGCGGGGACGATTCGCTGACGCTCTCGTTTCTGGCCGTTGGCGCGGTTGGTGTGGTGAGTGTGGCGTCGAATCTCCTGCCCGCGCAAGTCGGCGCGATGGTGAACGGTTTCCGGAGCGGAGACGTGCAGCTGGCCCAACAGTTGCACCGGCGAATGATGCCGCTATTCAAGGATCTGTTCATCGAACCGAATCCAGTCCCGATAAAAACCGCACTTTCCTGGGGCGGATCGATGTCAAGCGAGGTTCGCCTTCCACTTTGTGAGATGACGAGCGCTAATCAGGCACGGCTGCGAAAGACGTTCGCCGAATTTGAAGGCAGCGCGTCATGACCGAACCGGTGCGCGTTTTGCTGGTTGGCGCGGCCGGCCGCATGGGCCAGGTAATCAAGCGCACTGCTGAGTCGCAGACTGAGATCACAATCAATGCGGAATGCGACGTGGGTGATGTCCTCGACCATTCCATTGCACGCTGCGATGTCGTCATCGACTTCAGTCACGCTGACGCAACGGAGCGGAACTGCGCCGTTTGCGTCTCCAGTGAGAAGCCGATCGTGATTGGGACTACCGGCCATACCCGTGAGCAACTGGCACTGATCGAGGATGCGGCGAAGTCCGTTCCGGTCCTGCTGGCGGCGAACTTTAGCGTGGGCGTGAACACGCTCTTTTCGCTGACGCGGAAAGCGGCCGAGCTGCTCGGCGATGGATTCGACGTTGAGATCGTCGAAACGCACCACCGTTTGAAAAAGGACGCGCCGAGCGGCACAGCAAAGCGCCTCGCGCAGATTCTTTGCGAGGCGCGCGGCCTGAGCGACAGCGACATCGCGCATGGACGTGAAGGGATGATTGGCGAACGGCCGCGCGAGCAGATCGGCGTGCATTCCATTCGTGCGGGCGATGTGGTAGGCGACCACACCGTTGTCTTCGCGTCAGCCGGCGAGCGGATCGAGCTCACACATAGAGCATCGAGCCGCGAAACTTTTGCGGCCGGTGCGCTCCGTGCGGCGCGCTGGATCATCGGGAAGCCGCCGGCGCTTTACGGCATGGAAGCCGTGCTCGGGCTGTAGCACAACTTTCCAAGTTGCACGTTTATGGCCGGCAAGTTGAAAACTTGCGCTACGACCAGAGCCGGAATTGCCTTCGGATCGAATCTAGGCGATCGGCTGGCGCAGTTGAAAGCGGCCCGGCAGCGACTAAGCGCGCTTGCCGGGATCGAGCCACCGCTGCTTGCATCCGCGGTATACGAAACTGAGCCGGTTAATTGCGAACCAGACGCGCCCGCGTTCCTCAATGCGGTGGTCGAGATCGGCTACTCACGGGCGCCGCTCGAGTTGCTGCAGGAGCTGCGCGACATCGAAGCCGCGCTCGGCAGGCCCGCAGCGCACGTGCGAAACGTCTCCCGCACCCTCGACCTGGACCTCCTCTATTTCGGCGACCTCGAAATGGCCCGGCCGGAGCTGCAGTTGCCGCATCCGCGCATGCATGAGCGCCGCTTCGTGCTCGAGCCGTTGAGCGATATTCGGGCCGATCTCATTCTGCCGCGGCAGGAGTTGAACGTCGCGACGCTCTTGCAGCAACTCCCGCCGGCGCAGCGATTGGTGCGGGTCACCTCTGAGTGGTAGCCTCGGAGCGCATGCAGGCGTTCCTGGAAAAGAAACGGCGCGGCGAACCCATCACCGCGCTCACTGCCTACGATTACCCAACCGCGCGTTTGCTGGATGAAACCGGACTCGATGTGATCCTCGTCGGTGACTCGTTGGGTATGGTCGTGCTCGGCTATGAAGACACTACGGAGGTAACGCTGGAGGAAATGCTGCATCACACCCGAGCGGTCGCGCGTGGCGTGAGACGTGCGCTGCTCGTCGCGGACATGCCGATCCGTACCTACGACACCCCTGAGCAGGCAGTCGCCACGGCACGAGAGTTGATCAAGGCAGGTGCGAAGGCGGTAAAGTTGGAGGGCGGCGCGAGCCACGTTCGGCAAATCGAGGCCGTTACAGGCGCGGGCATTCCTTTGATGGCGCACATTGGGATGCTTCCGCAGAGCGTGCGGGAAGAAGGCGGCTACAAATTGAAAGGGCGGACGCAAGTCGAAGCGGAGGCGTTGCTGCGGGACGCGGCCGCGGTCGAAAAGGCGGGAGCGTTTTCGGTTGTTCTCGAAATCGTCGCCGCGGAAACAGCGCGCCAGATCACCAGGGCGCTGAAAATTCCGACGATCGGCATCGGCTCGGGCGAGAGTTGCGACGGGCAGATTCTCGTGACGCACGATCTGATCGGGCTGTTCCCGTGGTTCACGCCGAAGTTCGCCAAGCCTGAAGCGGACGTAGCCGGGGAGATTCGCAAGGCAGCCGCTGCATTCATCGAGCGCACCTGGCATCGCTGAGTCGCTCCTTGTATCCGTTGACAATCGCGATTGCGTGCCGGTTGTTCCTTCGAATGAGAGCAACGCCCACAGGGGATTTTGACGACGACGCCATCTGGTCCGGCAGCAAACAGCGGAACTGGCTCCTTTTCGGCCTGATCGTTTCGCTGCTCTTGCACGGCGCACTCTGCGTTTATTTTTATCAAACGCGTTTTGAGCCGATTCACGCCCTCCCAAAAGTGGCCGAGCAAACACCAACGTTCAAAGTCAAGAACGTCGATCTCCAGCCGCTCGATAAAGCGAGCATGGATCAGCAAACACAAGCGGCCAAGCCAGAGCCGGACAAGACTGATGTGCAGCTGCCGGATGAGAAAAAATCTTTCGACAAACTCCTGGAAGAGGTGCACGCGAGCACCGCGATGCCGGACGACACCAGCGATGTCTTGCCCGAGAACCCGCGCGTCGATCAGGCGAAGGCGAGCTCGATCATGAAGGAAATTGAGCAGAGCACGGCGCAAGTGCTTTCCAACAGCCCAAACGCCACGCGAGAGCAGTCACTC
This sequence comes from Chthoniobacterales bacterium, assembly GCA_046262275.1. GTDB lineage: Bacteria > Verrucomicrobiota > Verrucomicrobiia > Chthoniobacterales > UBA10450 > JACCTI01. The sequence goes on along the minus strand of JBHENA010000056.1, from coordinate 997 downwards.
CTGAACGACTCCGCGGTTTCTGGCCGGCCGCAACCCGCGCTTACCGGGACGGAGCTGGCCACCAGCACCACGATCAAACGCCCCAATGTCATTAACAAACTACCCGGCGACAGCGCCGGTCCGACGCGTGGCGCGCCCGGCTTCAGCGATCTCGATTCGTTGCTCTCGCAGAAAGGGCCGCTCGGCGCCGGCACCGCTATTCGGCTGCCGAGCGATCCGCTTTATGAATACGACAGCGCCGCTTTGCAGCCGGGCGCCATAAGCGAGCTGCAAAAGCTGGCCACCCTGATCAAACGAAATCCGAACGCGAAGTTCACGATTGAAGGCTACAGCGACACGTTTGGCTCGATGGAGTACAACCTGGATCTGAGCCAACGGCGCGCTGACAGTGTGGCGCGTTATCTGATCGAGACCCTCGGGGTCAATCCCGCACAGGTGCAGACCCGCGGCTATGGCGCGGCCAAGTTGCTCGTACAGCCGCGGGCGATCAACCCGAATGAGCCGGGAGCGGTGGACGCGGAGATCGCCCGGCAAAGGCCGAACCGGCGTGTCGTGATCGTGGTGGACACGAAGGGATAGCGCGGCGCGCGCTACCAGTTTTTGATCCAGCGCTGTTGATACTGCGCAAAGCTTTCACCACTCTTCCTTTCGCCTGCAGTCGACCACAGATCGAACGTCGGATTATAGCCGCCGGCTCCCGTCTTAGCTTGTCTCGTGGAGTATCCATATGGTTTGCCAAATGGATCGCGAATGTGGCTCGGTGGAGGCTGGCTGAGCATATTAGGCTTAGCCGTAAAGTAGCTTCGTCCATCACTTCCGTTCGCCGGATTGCCGTCGGAATCACCGCAAATCTGCATGTAAAGGTATTCGCCGGCGGTGAGAAAGTTAGCTGGATCACCTCCTTCCGGATCGGCGCTTGGGGCGAGTGTCTCAGTCGAAGCGGGTTGACTCGGATACACCCCATTGTCCGCTTTATAGCTCTCGAGCGCGGCGGACA
>JBHENA010000055.1:14903-15398 GCA_046262275.1 Chthoniobacterales bacterium | reverse complement strand
AGCGGGCACAGCGAGAGCGAGAATCGCGAGTGTTAGTAAGATTCGTTTCATAGTTGTGGAATTTGGAACTTAGACCGGCAGGCTTTGCCGGTTATTCACTAACTTGATTCGGGAGCCACCGTCGCGGCGCGTGCCTTCCGCACCGGGAGAAGAGTGCGCCCGCAGCGCCTCCAGGCGCGCACCCTAGCGGGCGCGCAAAACGACAAACGACCGGGTGCGGTGCCGGCACACCGATAAAACATGCGTGCCGTTTGGATCGAGCGAAGCGATGACCTTTTGGTATTCCGCCACGGAAGTGACCGGTTGTTGATTCACCTCTTCAATCACGTCGCCCTTGCGTAATTCACCCGAGGTGTCCTCCACGTTTGTCACAACCACGCCGCGAACTGCCGGCGGGACATCCAGCCGTTGGGCCAGCTCCGGTGTCAGCTCGCCGACGTCCACACCCGCAAGTGGTGCTTCGTCCTGCAAATCATCCTCCGGCGCGTTTGGCGG
>JBHENA010000055.1:0-14893 GCA_046262275.1 Chthoniobacterales bacterium | reverse complement strand
CTTTGATCTCGGTTGCAACCGTCATCGGCTTGCCGTTGCGAACCACTTCCAGCTCGACCTTCTTGCCCAGCTCCGCCTGCGAAACCAGACTGCGCAGCTCCGGGAAGCTCTTGATTTCGCGGCCGTTGAATTTTCGGATGATGTCGCCGCGCTGCAGCCGCGCCTCGGCCGCTGGCGATCCGGGGATTACGTCTTCCACCACCACACCGTCAGTATCGGGTTCGGGCTGCCCCGGCTGCGGGGTTCGCATTTGGATCCCAAGATAACCGCGGATAATGCGGCCCTGCTTCAGGAGACTCTCGAGCGCGCTCCGCACCGAGTTTGACGGAATCGCAAACCCGATCCCCTGTGAGCCGCCGCTGCGCGAGATAATCGCGGTATTGATGCCCACAATCTCGCCCCGCAAATTGATCAGCGGTCCACCGCTGTTGCCGGGATTAATCGCGGCGTTGGTTTGCAAAAAATCGCCGAACCCGTCCACCCGATTCGGCCGGCCTTTCGAGCTGATGATGCCGTCGGTCACCGTCTCCTCGAAGCCGAACGGATTCCCGATCGCGAGCACGAAATCACCCGCTTGCACCGCATCCGAATCGCCAAACTTCAGTGGCTTGACGTTCGGTTCGTCCACTTTCAACACCGCGAGATCCACCTGTGCATCGGCGCCGACGAGACGCGCCTGCTTCGTCCGCCCATCGTGCAACTGGATTTCAATCTCATCGACCTGATCCACCACGTGATTGTTGGTGATGACGTGACCTTCGGCAGAAACGATCACACCGGAGCCGAGCGAATTCTGCACCATGGCTTCTTCGTGAGGGTTCCGGTACTGGCGCGAGTTCCGATAGAAAAATTCAAACGGATCCATCCCGTACTGGCGGCGGAGCGGCACCTTTTTTGAGGTCCTGATGCTCACCACCGACGGGATGACGCTGTTCACGAGCGCGCGCCGCTCCCGGCTCAGCGCATCAAGCGTGCTGACCTCCTTTGGCTCAACGCTCGCCGCCGAGGCGAGAGTGTATTTCTCCGGTGTCCGGCGCCCACCCAAGTCAAGTCCACCACGCTTGAGGCGATAGTCATAAAGCGCCGAAATACCCGCGCTGAGCAGGCCGACGAAGAGCAGAAATTTCAGCAGATTTTTCATTAGCTAACGTGGGAGAAGATTCGTCCCTGTTCTTCGACAACCAATGCGCGGAAACGTTGATTCTCTGGTGCTTCGAGCTTCGGATCCCACTCCATGATCGCCGTTGCAGCCGAGCGTGCGCGTTGCATTAGCTGCATGTCGGTCTTCAAATTTCCCAGCTTCAGGGCGGGCAATCCGCTTTGCGCGGTGCCGAGCAGATCACCGGGGCCCCGCTGGTCCCAATCGGCTTCCGCAACCTCGAAACCGTTGCTCGTTTTTTCTAAAACAGCGAGCTTCGCTACCGTCTCGGACGACTTCTCTGTCGTTAACAAGATGCAGTAGGACTTGTGCTCGCCGCGCCCGATCCGGCCACGCAATTGATGCAGTTGCGCCAGGCCAAATCGCTCCGCATTCTCGACCAGCATCACAGTAGCGTTCGCGACATCGACGCCGACCTCAATCACGGTGGTGCTGATCAGGACAGATGTTTCCCCCCTCCGAAATCGCTCCATGATGGCCTGCTTCTCGGGCGCCGGTATCCTGCCGTGGAGCAGGTCACAGCGGAACGGCCGAAGCCGCTCGCGCCAAAGCTCGTACTCAGCGGCGGCGGCTTTCACGTCGATTTTATCGCTTTCCTCGATGAGCGGGTAGATGACGTAAGCCTGTCGGCCACTCTCCAGCTGCGCGCGCAGGAATGAGAGCACTTCGCCGAGCTTCGATGTATCGCGAACCGCCGTGATGATCTTGCCGCGGTTCGCGGGCATCTCATCGATCACCGAAACGTCGAGGTCCCCATATACTGTCATCGTGAGCGTCCGTGGAATCGGAGTCGCCGTCATGACGAGCACGTCGGGCGCCGGTTCACGGCTCGTTAGGCGAGCCCGCTGCGAAACACCGAACTTATGCTGCTCATCGATGACGACGAGCCCGAGCTTCTGAAATTCCACCGATTCGTAGAGTAGCGCGTGTGTGCCTACGATGATGTGGGGGCGATCGTGCTTCTCGCGCAACGCTTGTCCTTGGGTTGGGGAGCGCAGGCTACCAGCCTGCCGTTCGCGGCTGCCAGTCGCGAACACACCGCGCGACCCTTGCCGAACCGACTCGTTATCCATCCCATAGTACCAAACCCACTTGTACTCCATCCCCGGCCTAACGACTCCGCTCCCCCATGGATTCCGTGCGATGTATTGGAATTTCTCCTGCAAATCGCGTTCCGATCGGATGAGACGATCGAACGATTCCGTTTCCCAATGCGGGCCGGTTTTCTTTTCCCGCTTGTTAATTTCGTTCGCGGTAAAGGACTTGATGCTGTGCAGTATCTTGGCGAGTGAAAAGAACACCGGCGCGCCCGCCTCGTCCTCCTTCTCGATCATCGGCTCGATCAGCAGATGAACGTGGTCCGGCATGACACACGCGGCGTAGAGGTCGTAGCGGCGATCTTTCCAATGCAATATTGCATCAAGCACAATGTCGCGAGCTGATTCGGACAGGACGCGCTGATTACGGGTCGAGAAAGTGATCATGTACTTGGCCCAGGGACGCTCGAAATGAGGGAGTCGACGCTTGTGATAGATTGGTCCGTCAGGGGTGTGCGCTGTGTTCGGCTGGCAGCCGAACACAGCAGGCTGGTAGCCTGCGCTCCCCGGTTCCGGTGTAAGCGTGCCCGGAGTGGCTGGTGCAAACAGCGGCAAGGGGGCGTTCTCTTCTTTGCGCGCGCCGGTGCGCAGGCCCAGCCGCAATCCGAGCGGCTCCAGCCACCGGCAGAGCACGGCATAATGTTGCTCCGCCAGGATTTGCGTCGGTGCCATGAGCGCGGCTTGAAAACCCGCTTCGACGGCTAACAACATTGCGGCGATTGCCACCACGGTTTTTCCGGAACCGACATCTCCCTGTAGTAAGCGGTTCATCGCCTGCTCAGACGAAACGTCGCGCCGCACCTCCGCGATCACCCGCCTTTGCGCGTCCGTTAACTCGAAAGGTAACGCACGCACAAAGCGCTCGAGCAATTCGCCCGGACCACGGTGCGGCTGTCCGCGTCGCGCCGAGCGGTCGGCTCGACGGGAGGCAATCAACATTTGCATCGCAAAAAATTCGGAGAAGACCAGGTGCTGGCGCGCGGCTGCGAGTGCCTCGGCAGTGTCTGGAAAATGAATTTGCTGCAATGCGGTTTTTGTTGCGCCAGCCTCAAAACCTCGCGGAAGCATTGTCTCCACCTCGGCGTCTTCCAGCTTCTGCAGCGTGCTGAAGACCAGTTCGCGAAAGATGCGCTGCGACAAGCCTTCCGTCGCGGGGTAGATCGGCGTGATTCGCCCAAAATGGATCGAAAGCTCTTCATCCTCCTCGATAACCTCGAACTCCGGATGCTCCATGCACAGGCGTTGACCTCGCAGCCTCGGCTTGCCGAACACCACCAGTCGCTGGCCCGTCGCGATCATTTTCTGGATGTAATGCAGATTGAACCAGCGGAGCACGAGCGGCTGACTCAACGCGTGGGCCTTCGTTTCCTGGAACGTGGCCTCGAAGATTTTTTTCCAGCCGCCAAAGCGCCGCAATTGCGTCTTCACTACCTCGCCGCAGAGGCAAATCGGCGCATCGCTTTCTTCACGGGGAAAGCTGGCAAATTCCTGCCGGTCCTCATGGCGCCGCGGAAAATGCGTCAGCAGATCGCCAACAGTACTGACGCCGAGTCGCCGCAGGGGTGTAAGCCGTGGGCGCGGAATCCAATCGCACTCCTCCAGTAGTTGCGTGAGCTGCATCGCTAGAGTGGCGCTGTGGCGCGCAATGCTTGCACGTGCACCTGCAACCGCTTCTCGCCCTGGTATTCATCCGTGTGGATCCGAAACGCGACATCCCACGGCGGATCGGGCAGCGGTGTCGCCGCGCCATCGAAAAAGATCGCGCGCGCATGGTGACAACCTTGGCGCATGCGTAACACGAGATGCTTCTCTTTCAGGATTCGCGGGGCAACGACCGGTTCCACCTCGCGCGCAAAGAAAGTCGGTTGCGGATTTCCGCTCCCGAAAGGCTCCAGCATCTCGTGCCATAGGAGCAGGTCGCGATTGAGTTCGGAAAACATCAGCTCCTGATCAAGATGAAGCCGCGGCTGCAAAGCTTCCTCCGAAAGAAGCTGACGGGCGGTCTCTCGAAAAGCCTCCGCAAATTCGCTCAGCTTTTCTTCCCCGATGGTCAAACCCGCGGCCATCTCGTGGCCGCCAAACTTCTCCAACCACTTCTCGCAACGGCCGAGAGCCTCCACCAGCGAGAGTCCTTCGATGCCACGGCCGCTGCCTTTGCCAAGCCCTTTCTCATCGAATCCAATCACGATCGCCGGACGATTGTATTTGCGCGCGAGCCGCGAGGCGACAATTCCCAGCACGCCGGGATGCCAATCACGCGCACCAACCACGATAGCGGCGTCGCGCGCCATAACGAAATCCCGCGCCACCTGCTCTTCGGCCACCGCGGAAATTTCCTTCTCGATAGTTTGCCGCTCACGATTGTGCACATCGAGCAAGGCAGCGAGGTCCGCGGCTTCGTTGTCATCACGGGTTCGCAGAAGCTGGAGAGCCTTTTCGGCGGTCGCGAGCCGGCCGGCGGCATTCAAGCGCGGCCCGAGCCGAAAGCCGATGTCTTCCGCGCAGATGCTGGAGCTTACACCCGCGATCTCCATCAGCTTCCGAACACCCAACCTTTGCGACCGCAGAATTTGGCGCAGCCCGTGGTGCACCAGGACGCGATTTTCGCCATCCAGCGGCACGATGTCCGCCACCGTCCCGAGCGCAACGAGATCCAGTTGCGCCTTCAGATCGAACCCCTCTACTGGCCGCGTCTTCAAAAGGGCGTGGCAAAGCTTAAAGACCACACCCACGCTGCAGAGGTAGCGGAAAGCGCCCCCTTCGGATATCTTCGGATTTACGACCGCGACGCAATCCGGCAGCGCTGATTTCGGCTCGTGGTGATCGAGCACGATCACGTCGCTCCCGCGACGCTTCAGTTCCGCGATCTCGCTGAGCGACGACGTGCCGCAATCCACCGCAACGACAAGCCGCGGGTGATGCTGTTCCCAGCAGCGCTCGACACTTTCAGCACTGAGCCCGTAGCCTTCCTCCATCCGCAACGGCAGAAAAAGCGTCGGCGCGGCGCCGTATGCGCGCAGCATTTCATCCAGCAGCGCAAGCGAAGTAACACCATCCACGTCGTAATCGCCGAAGAGCAGGATGCGCTCGCGTTTGTCGATCGCCTGCAGGATCCGCTCGACCGCATGGCGCATGTTTGGCAACAAGAAAGGATCGCCGAGTGAGCGGAGGCGTGGCCATAGGAATGCGTTCACCTCATCAGCGCAGGTGAAGCCCTTGCACTTCAGGAGATTTGCAATGCAGGGAAACCCGCACAGCTCCCCCCATGGGATGGCGCCCTGATCCTCCTGGACTTGCGCAATGATCCAGCGTCTCTCCATCGCGCTTAATTTAGCCGCTCCGCCAGCCGCTTTGCATCAAATGGCGCGTGCACTTTGGCGTCATTATCGAAGTAAACGTAAACGTCGCGCCGGCCGGGCTTCGTTTTCTTGCCTGCGACGAGTCGCGCATCGGCGGGTTGTTTGCCGCGGCTCCAGTGTTGAATGCGCGCCGTCCACCAATCCAGCTCCTGATCCGAATAGCCGCTGACGTAAAGCTCTTCCGCTCCGTGCAAGCGCGCATAAACGAAATCAGCCGTCAGGTCGTCGGAATAAGGCCATTTGCCCGCGGTGTCCGCGAAGACAAAGGCGATGTTGTACTCGCGCAGCAAGGCGAAGAACTCCGGCACAAGAAACGTGGCGTGGCGAATCTCAACCGCATAACGCAGCGGCCGCCTGGCGTCCGTTTGCGCGTAGGGACCAAACTTGAGCTTCTCATCATGCCGCTTCGCCAGCTCCACGGCTTCGTCCGTGCGCTTCGGCAGCAGTTCGAAAAAATCGCGGAAGCGCTCTTCGTTCCAGCCGAAGTTCGGCGGGAACTGCCAGAGGATTGGCCCGAGCTTCTCGCGGAGCGCGAGAACGCCGGAACCGAAGAAATTTGCGAGCGGCGTTCGCACATCCCGCAGCTTCTTCATGTGTGTGATGAAGCGCGCGCCTTTCACGCTGAAGATGAAGTTAGCGGGCGTCTCCGCATACCAATGCTGGTAGCTGGAGGGCCGCTGGAGCGAGTAAAAGGAGCCGTTGATCTCGATCGAGTTATGCTGCCGGCTCGCAAATGAGAGCTCCAACCGATGCGCCAGGCCCTTTGGGTAAAAAACGCCGCGCCATGGCGGGTAAGTCCATCCGGAGATGCCAATGCGCAGTCGAGTCTCGGGCCAACCGGAGCTTGACGGGTCTAGACCAGGTGTAGCGACACTTCGTTGTGCGGGAGAATTCCGTGCTTTTGGCATAGGGACCGAAACTTCAGCAGACCCGCTTTTTCCGCTTCTGCGAATTCGAAGCGCAGGCAGTGACGGTAATACCATGCACAAAACTCGTGCGGAAAATCAGCCTGTACCGCAATTACACGATCAAGGGACGCGAGATTCTCGTCCCGCGTCGCACGCAAGCGGTCCGCGATTGTCTCAGCCCCGTCCATGCCCGGTCGGATGAGCCAGAGCGCGAACACGAACGGAAGGCCGGTCGCCTGCTGCCACGCAGCGCCAAGGTCCCAGAAGTTGTATTCGCTTCCATGCCGCTGCCGAAATTCGATCGCTTGGTCGCCGATGAGCAGCTTGCCGCGCCGCGGCGTGACTGCCGCATTGACGCGTCCTTTGGTTTCCGGGACGAGTCGCGGCCGCAGACCGTGTTCCGCCAGAAGACACCGCAACAAGTTGGCCGAGGTGAGCGACGCGGGATCAAGCGCGATTTCCTCCAGCGTTTCCCTATCCGCGGGATGCACGACGAATACGCTGTAGACGGGGCCGCTGGAACCAACAGCTACACGATCGACGATCGAGTAAACCGGGTTGCGAAGAAACTCGAAGCTGGAAACAAGAGCGACATCGAGTTGACCTTCCGCCAACATCCGGCAGAGCGCGGCGGGATGGTCCCGGACGATTTCGCCCGGCCACCCGTGAATCAGCGGACGCGCGTTGAGATATTTGACGCAGCCAATGCGGAGCGCTTCGCTCACGCACAGGCCAGCTCGCGCTCCGCCGGGACGGGCGTTACGCGGGAAGCTGCCGCGGAGGCACCAAGGTGGCGGTAAAAACTGTCTCGCTGCATTGGCTCCCGCCCCGCTTCCCTGATGGCGGCTTCCAGCGTCTGAACAGTTTGCTCCTGCGGTGTTTTCGCACCCGCCATGTGGAAGATTTTCTCTTCCATGATCGTGCCATGCAGATCATCGACACCGTAGCTGAGCGAGAGCTGGGCGAGCGGCAAGCCCATTGAGACCCAATACGCGGTAAGATGCTCGAAGTTATCCAGGTAGATGCGGCTGACGGCGAGGTTCCGCAGCTGCTCGATCGCGGAAGCTCGCGGCACATGCGCCAGGATCGGGGTTTGCGGCTCGAAGGCGAACGGGACGAAGCCGGTGAAGCCGTGAGTCTCATCCTGCAGTTCGCGTAACTGGCGAAGGTGATCCACGCGTTGCGCGAGCGTCTCAATATGACCATAAAGCATGGTCGCGGTGCTGCGGCCCCCCATATTGTGCCAGGTGCGATGCACATCCAGCCATTCCTCACCGCTCTCCTTTCCCCGGCAGAGCTCGTCCCGCACTTTCGCATCGAAGATCTCTGCGCCGCCGCCAGTGAGCGCACCGAGGCCCGCGTCGCGCAGGATGGCGAGCGTCTCGGCAATCGGCAGCTTAAAGACGCGCTGCGCAAGATGGCGGATTTCGATCGCGGTAAAAGCCTTGATGATGAGGTCGGGATCAAGAGCGCGCAGCCTCTGCAGCAGCGTGAGGTACCAGTCTTTCTTCAGCGTGGGGTGCAAGCCGCCTACCATGTGGACCTCGGTGATTCCAAGCGCGAGTGCATCCTGGACGGCCCTGATGATTTCGTCGATCGCCAGCTCGAAGGCATGGGCGTCCCGCTTGCGTGCGGCGAAGGCGCAAAACTGGCAGGAGAGGATGCAGAGGTTCGAGTAGTTGATGTAGCGATTGAGGATGTAGGTAGCGAAGTTCCCCGTCTTCCGCTCCCGCACCGTGCTGGCCATGATGGCGAGGGCGTTCAGATCCTTCGAGGCGTAGAGCTCGAGCGCGTCCGCCTCGCTGATGCGCGCGCTCGATTCCACCTTCTCCGCGATGGAGTGAAGCTCAGCCGGAATGAGGGAAAAATTCATTACGCGAAGGCGGGGAAAACCACGCGCTTATGATGCACACGCTGCCTTTCGCTTGCAACAAGAAGCACGGTCGCGGTCGTCTAGCTGACAAGCTCCCGCGACGAATGGCGCGGCGGCGGGTTTATTCATCAAATACCCGTTCCTTTGCGCGCGTCTATTGAGTGATGTCCCGCCAAGATTTACCTCCCGCGGGCAATCCTGACGATCTCGAGGATGTGCGTTTAATGCAGCTGGCGCAAACGGGTGACACTGCGGCCTTCGAGCAACTGGTCGAACGGCATCAATCGCTCGTCGCTGGAACGGTGGGCCGGATGCTGGGGAGCAACTCCGAGGTGGAGGACATCGCGCAACAGGTTTTCGTTCGAGTCTGGAAAAGCGCGAGGCGTTACGTGCCGACGGCCAAGTTCACCACCTGGCTGCTCAAGATCACGCGCAACCTCGTTTTCAATGAACTGCGGAGACGGAAGCGTCACGCCCTCACACCGCTTCAGAGCGATCCGGAGGGCGAGGAGATGCAGTTGAAGGATGAACGCGGCCAGAGACCGGACGAGGTGCTGCTGGAGCGCGAACTGCACGGGGCGATCGAAGCAGCGATCGGCGAACTGCCGGAGACGCAACGGATGGCAGTGGTGCTCAGGCGTTACGAGGAGTTGAGTTACGATGAAATCGCGGAGGTGCTCGACCAATCGGTGCCGGCGGTGAAAAGCCTGCTCTTTCGTGCGCGCACGGAACTGCGCGAACGGCTGAAGGCTTACCTCTCGGCTTGAACAGCCGACGACGTGCCGGAAAAACACAGAGGGCGGGTCCTCAGACGAGAACCCGCCCCCCTTTCTCAACCCCACAAGTGTTACAATCTAGATATCGCGATCCTTTGCGTCGGTCATAAAGCGGACCCTGCTACTGCCGCTCTTTGCTGGAGCGGGAGGGGTTCCCGGCTTCGGATAGTCTGCGGCGTTCTGCCGGTTGGATGTTGGGATAAGGCGAACCGCACCCTTGGCGTTATTTCGCCAGCCGTTCGGATCGGCGTATTCCTCACCAGTGTGATGCAGGCCGCTGACCTGATCTTCCAAGCCCGTGCCGTAATGTTGATCGATGATCGTCGGTGTGACAAAGACGAGCAGGTTCCGTTTCGTTCGAGCACTGAGCTTCTCCTGAAAGAGATAGCCAAGTATCGGGATGTCGCCGAGAAGGGGCACCTTTGTGCGCGCTTTCGTCGTCTCATCCTGCAACAGTCCGCCGATCGCAAGAGTGTCACCGCTCTTAATCAACACATTCGAATCCAATGTGCGCGTGTCGATCACCGGGCTCGCCACGGTTGCCCCGGCGAAGACGAAGGTCGCATCGCCCACCTTGTTGCTGATTTCCGGTTTGACCGAAAGGGTGATGAAGTTGTCCTTATTAACCGACGGCTTCACGATCAGGGTGTTGCCAAACTTCTTGTCTTGAAATCCGCCGAAAACGGCAGTCGCAGTTTGTTCATTGAAGTTGAGCTGCGGCACTGGCTGGTTGCGGATGATCTCGATCTTTGCCTGCATGTTGTCGGCGGTCACAACTCGCGGATTGGCCAGAAACTCTGCGTCAGCATCTTCGTTGAGCGCGCGAACGGTGAGAGACATTTGAGGGGCTGACAAGATCGCAAACTGTCCTGCCAACGCTTTCAACCCATCGCCGAAGAAGAAATCCGCTCCGGTAAGTTTTCCGCTCGTAGGGTCGAATCTACCCTGGGGTGGCGTCCCGGGAACAACTGTAACGCTGCCGTCCCCGTTGACGGTCGTGGTCGGAGGCCCTGCAGGCTGACTCCCCGCGAGCTTGATCGTCTGCGCGGTCGAAGAGCTGCCGACCACGCCTGCCCAGTTGATGCCGTAGGATTGCTTCGGGTTGGCTGTCACTTCCACGAGCCGTGCCTCGATCATCACCTGCTTCGTTGGCTTGTCGATCTGCACGAGAAGCTTGCGGATATTTTCAATGTTGCTGCGCGTTTCACGATAGAAGATCATGTTTGTGCGCTCATCCACCTGGGGCGGATCTTTGCTCTGCAGTTGTGCTGCGATTAGAGGCGCGGTGTCTTTCGCCCGGGAGTAGCTGAACTGGTAACTGTCGCTCTCGGTCGGCTCCGCGGTGCGTTCCGCGGCGGTCTTGATGTAGTAAACGTTGTCGATTTTATCCATGAAAAGCCCTTTGGCCTTCACGATAATCGCGATCGCCTGCAACGCGGTCACGTCCTCCAAGCGCATCGTGACCGTGGTGGCCGGAGGAATCTGGTCGCTCACGACCATGTTGATCTTCGCCTGGCGGGCGAGAAGGCGCAGGACCTGGCCGACATCGTCGCCTTGGAATTCCCGCACGCCTACCCCGCCGCTATCGGCCAATGGGTCGGTTTCGCCCGCTGCACTTGTGGAAGTGGTCGTGGTGGTTTCGACACCTGCGGCCGGGGCCGGAGTAACCGTAGCTGTGGCGGCTTGCACGAGCGTCATCGAAGAGCTGTCCCCCGGCTTGCCGAGGGCTGGCGCGGGTGCCGTCGGCACTGGGGCTGTTTTCGGAGCCCCGACTGCGGGTGCCGGCTTCACCGTCTCCACGGAGCCGGAGAGGGGCGCGGGCGCAGGAGAACTGACCTGCGCTTGAGAAACGGACATCGCACCTAGCAACGCCGCCGCTCCGCAGAGGAATGGTTTTAGACGAGTGGACATAAGTATGGAGGATGAATGACTGCGGACGTGTCTAAAGCAGGAAGCAGACCAGTCCCAAAAACAGCTGCAGATTCGGCGCGCTCGCAGGTACTCGGCGGACCGGCCGCCGCCGAGTGCGGACGCAGCTGGCCGCTCCCTGTGGGAAAGGCCGATGTCAGCCGGGGTTACGCCGCGCTGGCGAACCCAACCACAGGCTTGCCAAAGTCAGCTGCAGGCATCTGGTTCACCAGCTTAATGATTCCATCCTGCCACTTCTGCCCGATCTCCTGGAGGTAGGGATCGTCTTCCTCCAGTCGCGCCCGCATTTTTGCCTGCAGCGAATCGATTTCGTAGCACAGGATGTCGATCGGTGGGCCGACCGAGACATTGCTCTTCATCGTCGCGTCCAATGACACCACGCCGAACTTAACCGCGTCGCCGAGCGCCGTCTCGTAGTTGAACCCGCGATCAAGAATGGGTTTTCCGTATTTTGTCTCGCCGATCTGCACGAAAGGAGACTCGCGGGTCGCATGGATGCTGTTCCCCTGCGGGTAAATCAGGTGCACCTCAGGAGCCATTCCGGCGATCTGTCCGCCCACAATAAGGTTGATGTTGAAAGCAAACCCATCTGCTTCCAATGCGGCACGGTCCCGCTTCTCGACTGCCCGCACTTTCGACCCGACATAGCGGACGGTCTCGTAGAGCGTCTGCCGGTTCATGATGTGCTTTTTCTTCGGATCGCCGTCCCCGAGCATTAGATCCTCATCGATCATAGCCAGGGTCGCTTGCGTGAGTGAGAGATTGCCCGAGCTCAAGATGCAGATCACCCGCTCGCCCGGCTTTTCGAATACGCGCATTTTGCTGCGCATGGTGATGTTGTCCATCCCGGCGCTGGTGCGCGAATCGGAAAGAAAGACCGCGCCGCTTCGGCAAAGCATCCCGAGGCAGTAGGTCATCTCAACCCGCGGTCTTGGAGTTTATCACCCTGCCCTCGACGCGCTTCATCTGCGTGTGGTGCGTCAACACGTGGACCCGCCCGTCGCTCCCGCGGAAGAAAGCGCTCAGGAACCAGCTGATCAGCCCGATGATAATCGCACCCCAGAAGGCGCTGCCGAATCCTTCCACACGAAAGCCCGGCACAAACGTCGGCACCCACCAGAGCATGAGCGCGTTAATGACAAGAATAAAGAAGCCTAGCGAGAGGAGGATCAGCGGCGCGCTGAGAAGCAGCAGGAAAGGGCGGATGAACGCGTTCAAAATCCCCAGCAGCAACGCTGCGCCGATCGACGCCCCAGTCCCGTCGACAGAGATTCCAGGCATCAACCAGGCAGTGAGCATTATTGCCACCGTCGTGATGATCCAGCGGAAGAGAAAGTGCCGCACGGCCGCACCGTAGGCGAGGAGCCGCATTGCACGCAACCGCTTTGCGAAAATTCGCTTGCAAACGAGAGAGCCTCGCTGATCGGTTTTCGACTGGTTCCAGGAACACCGTGCCCAAGAATTCGAACAACTCCCCAACCGATAGGGACGCTTCAGCAGAACCCGCTGCACGGACCTCTTCCCAGGCCGAAGCGACGAAGCCCGGCCGCAAGCAGCAGGTGAAAACCGAGAAATCCGGTGCGACCAAGCGCTCAGGAGCAAAAAAGACAGCAGCTGGAAAAGCGGCAAAGAAATCGGCGGCGAAACCGGCTCCGCGGGCGCGCAAAGTTCGCGAGCCTTCGGAAGCGGACATTCGGCTCCGAGCCTACTTTATCGCAGAACGCCGGGTGCAACTCGCCCTGCAGGGCGACCCGAACAAGGACTGGTTGGAGGCGAAAGAGCAGTTGATGCAGGAAGCGCGTGACGCGCGCGCCTAGCGGGCGCCGCAGCGCTCAGGAAGCGCGCGTTTCTATCCCTGGAACGCACTCCTTCACTTTCTGCGCAAGCCGGTTGATTGCATAAGGCTTGGGAAGCAGACCGCGTACGCCGGGTTCCTTCAGCAGTTGCTGCGCGCGCTCTTCTTCCGCCCGGCCGGAGACTAAGAGGAGCGGCGGGACGGCGCGGAGCGGCTGCGCATTTTCGTAAGCCTTCCCGATGAGGAAGAAGAGCATCGCTCCGTCGATCATCGGCATGGAAAAATCGAAGATGAACAAGTCGTACGTCTTCTTCAGCGCCAGCTCAAAGCCATACTCCGGTTTGGGCGACGTATCGACTTCGCAGCGCAGAAGCGAGGTCAATGCTTCACGCGTCAGACGCATCAGCGTAACATCATCATCCACGACCAGAATCCGCTTCAAATCGCCTTCAGCCACGACGGACGCTTGCGCGAAAGCATCGCGCGTTTCAAGCTTTTCCGATGACGGAGACGTTAAGGGAGCTGGCTGCTGCTCTACGCGAGCGTCTCAGCATTATCCACGACGAGCAAAGCCGCCGCGACCCCGAGCAGCACATGCAGCGGCTGCAGGACATCTCGGAGCGGCTTGAGCGCATGGAGCGGCAGTTGCCGCGCGAGATCGATCCGCAGTTGCGGCACTTCCTGCAGCGACGCAGCTACGAGAAGGCGCTGCAGTACCTCGAATCGTTCAAAATCGCCGAATGACGCGACTTGTCATCCTTGTATCTCTCGCCTTGATGGTGGCGAAGGGAGTAAGAGGAGAGAGACACCGACGGCACCGGGAGATCGTGTCATCCAAGGGAAGAAGGAAAGCTCCTTCCGTGCCTCAGCTTGATCCCCGGGGCCGCGGTGTGGTGGCACTCGAACAGTTGCCAGAGCTAACCAAGCTCGCATGACAAGGCAGAGTCAAGAACCAACCCTCTCTATGAAAGAAACCATCACTTATTTCGGTGTCGACATCAGCAAAGAGCGCCTCGATGTGGCGGCGCTGGAAACAAACAAGGAGTGGTCGCTGCGCAATGGGGCGGCCGGCTGGGCCAAGCTCATCGAGCAATTAAGGGTCTGGCCGAACGAAACGCTCGTGGTCTGCGAAGCGAGCGGGGGCTACGAGCGTGGCCTGATCGCCGCGCTGCAGGAGGCGGGACTGGCGGTGGCGCTGGTGAACCCGCGACAGGTGCGTGATTACGCACGGGCCAGCGGTCTGTTGGCCAAGACCGATCGGCTCGATGCGCGGGTCATCGCGCGTTACGCGGCGCACTTTGCACCTGAGCCGCTGGCGGTGCGCACCGCGGAGCAAAGCCGCTTGCGCGAGCTGGTGGAGCGGCATCGGCAGTTGACCCAGGCGCGGGTGAGCGAAGCCAACCAGGCCCAGCATTTGCAAGGCGCCGAGGTGCGCCGTTTGAGCCGGGCCCATCTGCGGCTCCTGGAGCGGCAGCTCGAAGTGATCGACGCGCTGATCGCACAGGAGTTGGAGAGCCATCACCGGGTGGCCACGGCCGCGCTCACCGCCGTCTCCGGGATCGGGCTGCAAAGCGCCGCCTTGCTCCTGGCCGAAGTGCCCGAGCTGGGCCGAGTCAGCAAAGGCCAGATCGCCGCCCTGGTCGGGGTCGCTCCCTTTAATCACGACAGCGGCGCCTGGCGCGGCACCCGTCACATCCGCGGTGGTCGTGGCCAGGTCCGGCGCGGTCTGTGGATGGCGACTCTTGTCGCGGTGCGACATCACCCCGCTTTGCGCGAGTTTTACCAGCGTCTGCGGGCCAATGGCAAACCAGCCAAAGTCGCCCTCATCGCCGCGATGCGAAAACTCCTCATCATCCTCAATGCCATCCTCCGCCCGCTCTACCAACCAGCCTAATGATTGCTTGGCTTTTAACACAGTTGCTGAGGCGGCAAAGCGCGCCGAAGGATCTCCCGTTGATGCTATAGTCACGCAAATTACGCTCCGGTGGTCGCAACTG
>JBHENA010000054.1:15265-15526 GCA_046262275.1 Chthoniobacterales bacterium | reverse complement strand
GGAAAATGGCGGCGGCCGGCCTCCCGAATATGCTCGTGGCCGACCTCGTCTACGTGCCGGAAAGGGATGTGCTCTACGCCGCGACGCACGGCCAAGGCATCTGGCAGTTGAAGGTGCAGTAAGCTTCGTCATACCGGGTGGGGTAGCGAACCTACCCCACCCGCATTTTTTTTGGCGCTTCCGGCGATCCAGCACGGCGGAAGACGGGCCTCTCGGCTCGTAAGCGGCGGTGTTGGCGCTGGTGCTCCTGCTGTGGCCGTT
>JBHENA010000054.1:4876-15255 GCA_046262275.1 Chthoniobacterales bacterium | reverse complement strand
TTGTCGGCCCGGGCCCAAAGCATGCCCAATGACAATATTGAGCGCGCGATCAAACGCGGAACCGGAGAAGGCGCCGCGGCCCAGCATTACGACGAAATTGTCTACGAAGGCTATGCACCCGGCGGCGTCGCGGTGCTGGTGGAAGCTGCCACGGACAACAAGAATCGAACGGCTGCCGAGATCCGCAGCATCTTTACCAAAAACCATGGCAACCTCGGCACGAGCGGGAGCGTTTCCTACATGTTTCATAAAAAAGGGCAGATCACCGTGCCGCGGGCTGCGATTGATGAGGAACGCCTGTTCGAGCTGGCGCTGGAAGCCGGCGCTGAGGAGTTGACAACCGACGACGAGAAGCACTATGTTATCACCACTTCCCACGATCAGCTCTACGCAGTAGCTGAGGCGCTCAAACGCGCGGGTGTCACGACCAGTGGGCAAAAGTTTACTTTCATTCCCGATACGACAGTTCCTGTCGTCGATGAGGCGACCGCGCTCCAGGTGTTGCGGTTGTGCGAGAGCCTCGAAGACGATGACGACGTTCAGAACGTCTATTCCAATCTAGATATCCCCGACGAGTTGCTGGCCAGGTTGCCGGCTTGAGAAGTTACCCTCCGGAGCTGCACGCCGCGTGCGCCGGTCGCCTGACAATTTGAATATGAGCGAAGAATCCAATAATCAGTCTCCGGCGGAGACGCCGCGTCCAGCGGCCCGCCGTCGTCGCCCGTCCCGCAGAGGGTCCCGAAGCCGAGGCGCATCCCAGTACGCGAATGCAGACCGCCTCGATGCCGGCGCGCCCGAGATGAGCAATGCGCATCCGCCCCGACCAACTACTGAGGAGGTGGTGGAAAGAGTGGCCTCGCCTTCCGGAGATGGCATCGCCCGCGAACCGGAGAGTTCTGCATCGGACGCTCCCCAGGTTGCCTCCGCCGCAGTCGTCGAAAAGATGGAGCTTGGAAACGAAGGCGGCGTTTCGCCCGGTTCAAGAACCGAAACTGAGCTCGCGCCGCCCCAGAATGACCGCAATTACCGCGATCGCGATCGCTCCCAGGAAGGGGGCTCGCCGAACGGCGATCAGATGCGGGAATTGGAGTTCGGCGAGGGCGTGATCGAGATCTCCGGCAAAGGCTTTGGGTTCCTGCGCGATCCGAAACGCAATTTCATCCAGACACCGCAGGACATTTTCGTGACCCCGGAAATCGTGCGGCGCTTCGCCCTGCGTGACGGAATGTGGATCCAGGGAGAAACGCGGCGCGGCAACCGCGGGCCACAGTTGATGCGGCTCAATAAGATCAACGACGACGAGCCCACGAAGTATCAAGGGCTGGTCCCGTTCGAAGAACTGACGACGATCAATCCGAACAAGCGAATCAAGCTCGAGACCATCCCTGACCGCTACACGACGCGGATCATGGACATGATGACCCCACTCGGGATGGGGCAGCGCGGTCTGATTGTCGCGCCGCCGCGCACCGGTAAAACGACATTGCTCCATCACATCGCCGATGCGGTGACGAAAAATCATCCGGAGATGAAGCTCATCATCCTTCTCGTCGATGAGCGGCCGGAGGAAGTGACGGATTTTCGCCGCTCCTGCCCAACCGCGGAGATCATGGCCAGCTCGAGCGACACCGACATCAAAGGTCACACGCGGATTGCCCAGCTCGCGATAGAACGCGCCAAACGCATGGTCGAAGCCGGCAAGCATGTCTTCATCCTTCTGGACTCCATCACCCGCACGGCGCGCGCATTCAACAACGCGACCGGTGGCGGCGGCCGCACCATGAGCGGCGGTATCGATGCTCGCGCCATGGAGATCCCTCGAAAAATCTTCGCCGCCGCTCGCAACACGGAGGAAGCCGGCTCGCTTACCATCGTGGCGACCGCGCTGATCGAGACCGGCAGCCGGATGGACGAGCTGATTTTCCAAGAGTTCAAGGGCACCGGCAACATGGAGCTGGTGCTGGACCGCAAGATCAGCGACCAGCGCATTTATCCCGCAGTCGACATCTTTCTTTCCGGCACGCGGCGTGAAGAGCTGCTCCTGCAGCCTTGGGAACTGGAGAAGATTAATCTCATTCGTCGCGGTCTGGCCGGGCATAAACCGGGCGAAGCGATCGAGCGTTTGCTCACATTTGTGAAGAAGTTCCCGACTAACGAGCAGATGCTGAAAGGCATTCCGGGCTAGGGAATTTGCGAATTGCGAATTGCAATTTGCGATTGAAGGAACGCATTGAAATCGCAATTCGGAGATCGCAAATCGGAAATCCTCGAGTGGGAAGTCCTCCCGCCCGAGAGTAAGGACGCGAAGCCGGTCGAGCCGCTTTTTCGCTGGATCGCGCTGCTCATGGACAATTTGATCCGTCTTCCCGGGACGCAGTTCCGCATCGGCATCGATCCACTTATCGGACTCATCCCTGGCCTCGGTGACACTGGTTCGGCCATGGTTTCAGCGCTCGCGCTGATTCAGGCGGCGCGGCAGGGACTGCCCAAAATCGTCCTCGCCAGGATGTCATTGAACATCCTGCTCAATGAGATCATCGGCGTCGTTCCGGTTTTTGGTGATGCCTTTTCCTTCTGGTTCAAATCCAACGCGCGCAACTATGAGCTGGTCAGGGAACACCTGGCGGGCGCGGGCAGCGCATCGAAGCGCCGCTCGCGCAAGAGCGACTGGATTTTCGTGATCGGGGTTCTGCTTGCGCTTGGCGTAATCGTCTGCGCCGGGATCTTCATCAGCCTTTTCGTTTTGCAGCAGCTGATCGAGTTCGTCTCGCGCTCCTGACCCTGCTGCTGACTCACTGAAGGTAGCGCGCGTAAATGGCGTGGATGCTTTCCCGAGCCGCGCGATATTGCTCGCCGAACGCCGCGAGATCTTTCGCGCCCAGCCGTTGCGCCAGCTTGCGCTGATCCGATTCCTCGCGTGGCAGAGTGGCGACGGTTTTGTTCTCCCAGCGACGAAGGACCGACTCGCACCGGCGCAGAAATTCGTAGCTGGTCTGGAGCGTCGCGGCGTCGTCCGCGGAGAGCACCCCGAGCTGTTTTAGGTCCGCGAGCGCGAAGCTCCACTGCGGGTTCCAACTGCCCGCCCGCATTTGCAACGCCTGCATCAGAAACTCCGCTTCGATGATTCCGCCGAGCCCTGTTTTGAAATCCAGAATGTCCGAGCCGCTGCCGCGCTCACGGCGAATTCTTTCCCGCATCGCATCGATCTGTGCGTACAGATCGGGGCGCTCTCCCGCAGCGCGCCACGCGCTTTGCGCCAGCGCGATGAATTCTTCGCCGCCACATCCGCACACCGCCCGCGCCCGCGTCAGCGCCTGGATCTCCCAAAGCTGCGCCCGTGTCCCGTAATAGGAAGCATAGGCGGCCAGAGAACAGGTCAGCGGTCCTTTTTCTCCGTCCGGTCGCAGGCGCGCGTCGACGGGCGAAATCACTCCTTCCGCGGTCGATTTTCCCATTTCGACCAGGATCTCCTGAGCGGCGCGCGTGCTCTCGCCTACAAAAAGAATGTCGAGATCGGCGCCGTAGGTCAGATCGCGTCCTCCGAATTTCCCCAGCCCGATGACAGTCAGTTCGGTCTCATTTGCGACGAGACTGTGCACAAAGACCAGACAGGCTTCCGCGAGCGCGGCGTGCTCGCGCTGCAGCGCCGCGATCTCCACCAAGCCGAGCACATCGCGCAGGAAAATGCGGAGTGATTGCGTTTGCCGATAGGCGCGCACTGGATCGAGCCGGCCGATGGACGCTCCCGAAGCGCGCAGGGCGGCCAGATGCCGCTCGACGCTGACGCTGCGGTCCAGCATTCCCGGGCGCGTGACTTCCTCGAGCAATTGCGGCCGGCGGATGAGGAGATCGGTGGCGTGGCGGCTGGCGTCGAAAGTCTTTGCAAGCAGCTCGAGCAAGCGCGGGTTCGCCACCAAGAGTTCGAAAAGCAGGCTGCGCATCCCATACGCCTCAACGAAACGGAGGAATTGGGTCAGTGTCGCGTCCGGGTCGACACTTTCCTCCAGTTGTCGCAGCAACATCGGTCGCAGCTTGCGGAACACCTGGCGCGTGCGCGGCGCGACATGAAAACTCCCGCGCCCCTGCCCCAGCTCTGCAAAAGCTTTGCTTGCGTTCTGCTGGTCCTGAAAAATCGTGAGCCGCAACGCGCCCGATTCCTTGTCCTGCGGACGTTCGGAAACTACACGCGTGAAAATCGAGCGAACGCGTCCCGTGTGCTGATGCAGCGCCTCCAGGAAAGCGGCGGAGGTTGCGAAGCCAAGGCTGAGCGCGAGGCGGGTCAATGCTTCCGCTTCCTCCGGTACGGTGTGTGTCTGTTGTTCTGCTTCCATCTGCAGCCGGTGCTCCACGCGGCGGAGAAAGCGATACCCTTTCTCGAGCGCGGCGGCTTCCTCTCGCGGCAGGAGTTCCAGCTCAGCCAGCGCGGGCAGCGCCTTTAACGTGCTGGTCTCCTGGAGAAATGCGTGCCGCGCGCCGTGCAGAAGCTGGAGCGCCTGCACCACAAATTCGATCTCGCGGATCCCCCCCGTGCCCAGCTTTACATTCCGCTCCAGGTTCTCGTGTCCAACGATCTCGCGCTCGATCCGGCGTTTGATCGCGGCAATCTCGTCGAGCAGCTCCGGGCTCGCGCTTTTCGGAAAAATAAAGGTCTGATGTTGCCGCAGGAATTCGTAGGTCAATTCCTCGCTCCCGCAAATGCCGCGCGCCTTGATCAACGCGAGGCGTTCCCAGGTTTCGCCGAAACCGGAGTAGTAATTCTCCAGGCTTTGGAGCGAGCGTGCAATCGGGCCGGCGGTTCCTTCCGGACGGAGGCGCAGGTCCATGCGAAAAAGCCGACCGGCGGGATCGTTGGCGGAGAAGGTTTCGAAAAGCTTCGCCGCCAGGCGATTGAACCACTCATGGTGGCTGAGCGACGGAGTGATCTCGCCTTCCTCGCTGTAAAGAAAGATCACGTCGATATCCGAGCTGTGATTCAACTCCCGGCCGCCGAGCTTTCCGAGCGCGAGCACGGCGAACTCGGCCTTCGGCCCGCCGAGCCGGTTCCGCAGTTCGCTTTCCCAGTGTGCCAGCACCTGGGCTACACAAATTTCCGCCAGCTGAGACAACTCGGCTGTTGTTTCCTCCAGTGCCGCCGCCTCCGCTACTTCGCGCAGCGCGATGCGCAGCATCTCGCGCCCTTTCCAGAGCCGCAAATTGCGAAAGTTATTTGCGCTGACTGGCTCGTCGCTGAACGCGCGGAGATCGCGAAGCATACGACCTCGCCCGCGGCTCGACGCGCAGACATCGGGGTGCTGCAACCAAAGCAGAATCGACGGATCGCGCTCCAGGCGCGCGGCGCAAATACTGGAGACGGCGATGAGATGAAGAAGCGCCTCCTGACCGAGTGGGAATCGACCGAGCGCCTCCTGCAGGTCCGACTGGAGATCAGGCCAGCGTTCCGCGAGAGACGTGAGAGTCCGCTCAACCTGCGCCGGATGCAGCGTTGCAGCCGCCTTTTCCCGAATCCAGGGCGGCGCCTCGCTCATTCCTAAAGCTAAAGCGCCCTTGGGCGGCTTGAGCAAACCAGTCCAGTCTTCAGAGAAACCGCCGTGCCTAGCGGTTCTCCGCGAGCTTTTCGCGCGCTTTCTCCAGCGTCCGGCGCTCGCCGCGGCTGAGGCTATCGAGCCCTTCGCGCGAGATCTTGTCGAGCAGCGGGTCCACTTCCTCGCTCATGAATTGTTCCGCGTTCATCTGGCGGTAGCGCTCGGCGTCCGCTCTTTTTTGATGGAGCGCGCGCTGCACAAACGAAGCCCGGCCAAACCCAAGGAGGTGCGCGTAAACCCATCCCGCGGCGCACCCGCCCAGATAAGCGCTATGCGTCACAGTGCCGCTTCGATCCACAAACAGCATCACCAGTCCGAGAACAACGGCGCCGTAGGCCAGGTGCTTCGCTTTCACTCGCAGCGGGAATCGTCCCATCCGGCTCCCTGCCAGTTCCAGCTCCGGCAGGATCGTCGCATACGCCATCAACACCGCCGCCACCCCGCCCGAACCAGCGAGCAACACCGAGGTGGCTGGCATTAAAAAAAGGTGACCGAGTTCCCCGGCTGCCGCTCCGGCAAAATATAGAAAGAGGAAATGCCGCTGGCCCACGATGCATTCCACGTCACGCCCGAGCAGATACAAAACGATCGTATTACCAAGCAGATGCCATGGCCCGTCCTGCAGGAAAACCGCGGTCAAAAACTGCCACGCGTAGGCTTCCTGAATGCCCGCCTCGCTCAGCCCGAGATAATCACGAACAAAGTGCGGGTCATATGCGTCCAGGAAGAGCTGCGTGACGTACGCCACCACATTGGCGGCGATCAAGGTCAGCAGAACGACGCGCTGGTGCTGTGTCCACGGCCGCGTAAGGGGCGATGGCTTTCGGCCGGACAACCGCATGTAAAAGAGAGTATCGCACTCGGCTTCGATTGTCGATTCTCAAATCCGCGGTCGCGGCTGGCTAGCCGGTCCGTCAAACACCTTGGAATCCGACTGAATCCCCGGCGTGCGGTAGGCAAGACCGGGCCAATCGTCTTCCCCGCCTAAGCCGCTCGGCTGCTCGCCGTCAGCTGCAGCGCGGGATTCGACGGTTCATGCGCGGAACGACGGAAACCACGGCTAAAAGGAGTAGCCCCACCGCTGCGAGCCTCTTCGCCGTTCGAATCCCCGACTGGCCCGTTGGCTTGAACCTGTTGTTCACCGGCCGGGCGCGGGCTGGAAAGGAGAAAAGGCAGGACAACGCCGAGCTGCGCGAACGTGAGCAACAAGGACCACTTCGTCCCTCTTCTTTGTAGCGGGCCATCACTGGCCTGACAACGTCGTTGTCCCTTACGCACTCAGCTTTCCACCTGTCCGGCCGAATTCGTAGCCGCTTAACTACGAGTAGAGATACTCGTCGTGATATTCGCGCTGCGGCGCGAATTGCACGTTCTGATTTCCGCCCGTCTCGGGGTACTCGAAGATTTGGCCTTCGTAGTTGCGGATGACGATCTTTTCGTTGTCGTGATAGAGAACGTAGCCGGGATTGATCGGCACTTTGCCGCCGCCGCCCGGCGCATCGATCACAAACTGCGGCACCGCGTAGCCGGTGGTGTGGCCGCGGAGGGCGTCAATGATTTCGATGCCTTTTGCGACGGAAGTCCGCAGGTGCGCTGAGCCGTTGATCAGGTCGCACTGGTAGACGTAATACGGACGTACCCGGCATATGAGGAGCTTGTGCACGAGCGTGAGCATCGTCTCCACATTGTCGTTCACACCCGCGAGCAAGACACTCTGGTTCCCAAGCGGAATTCCGTGGTTGGCGAGGCGTTCGAGCGCTTCCTTCACTTCGATCGTCAACTCACGCGGGTGATTAACGTGCACGCTCATCCAAAGCGGGTGGTACTTTTGCAACATCGCGCAAAGCTCGGGCGTAATACGCTGCGGCAGGAAGACGGGCACGCGCGTCCCGATGCGCAGAAACTCAATGTGCGGAATCGCCCGGAGCCGGCTGAGAATCTTCTCCAGCTTTTCATCACTGAAAAGCAGCGCGTCGCCCCCGGAAAGAAGCACGTCCCGCACTTCGGTGTGTTCTTCGAGATAACGGTAGACTTCCTCGAGGTCCGTGTGCAGCTCCTGCTCGCCCACGCCGCTCACTACCCGGCTGCGGGTGCAGTAACGACAGTAGCTTGCGCAACGATCGGTGACGAGAAAGAGGACCCGGTCGGGGTACCGGTGCACCAGACCTGGGACCGGCATGTGCGAATCTTCGCCGCAAGGGTCCGCCATGTCGTAGGGCGAAGCCCAGCTTTCTTCCACGCGCGGGATGACCTGCCGGCGAATCGGACAATCGGGATTGTCGCGCTCGATCAGATTGAAAAAATGCGGGGTGACGGCGAGCGCGAGCTTGGTTCCGGAAAGGAGAACGCCGTTCCGCTCCTCATCCGAGAGCTCGAGATGCTGCTCGAGCTGGGCCAGCGAAGTGACGCGATTTTTCAGCTGCCACTTCCAATCGTTCCACAGGTCCGCGGGCACATCCGGCCAATAGCCCGGCTCGTGTGAAACGAACTCTTTTCCGTTCTTTTTGCCTCCGGCAAGGGTGAGCATTTTTGTTGTGAGGCAAAATGTTAAGGCCCTTAACAATTGTGTCAATGAACGCACCTGAAGGTAGGGACGGCGCGCCGCGCCGTCCGAAACGGCGTCCCAGGACATGGCGCACCTCACAGCTTTGGATCGCGCGTTGGACGCCGCAGCGCGGCGTCCCTACCTTTTTTGCGTTGAACAGCTATCATAAAGTCGTGTCCAAGCTCTCAACCATGCGCTTCGCCATTGGCACTCTTGTTCTGGTATCGGCCGCTACGCTGCAGGCTGCACCGCCCTTGGCGCAGCCCGAGACCGCCCCCACCCCCACCGTGCCGCCGGAGGCAGCCGAAGCGGGCAAGGATGTTGTGCATGCGCTGAACAACGCCTTCGCTCGAGTCTTTGATATCGTGGCGCCAAGTGTCGTCATCATTGAAGTGACGAAGAAGAACGACGCGGCCGAGAATCCAACCCTGGACGATCTTTTTTTCCAAAACCAGCCGGACGACAGCACGGGCCGCGCGCCTCGGCGCTTGCAGCCGGTGCAAAGCGAAGGCTCGGGTTTCATCGTGCGGCCCGACGGTCACATTTTCACCAACCACCACGTCCTGGAAGGGGCCGACCGGATCAACGTGAAGCTGAAGGACGGCCGCGAGTTCGAGGCGAAGCTTGTCGGGACGGATGAGAAAACAGACGTGGCCGTGATCAAGATCGATGCGCAGAACTTGCCGGCGGTGCAATTCGGCGACAGCGACAAGGTGCGCGTCGGGCAATTTGCCTTCGCAATCGGCGCGCCCTTCAAGCTGGATTATACCTTCACTTATGGTCTGATCAGCGGGAAGGGCCGGAGCAAACTCATCGCCACCGGCGGCTACTCGATCTCCGATTACCTGCAGACGGATGCCTCCATCAATCCGGGCAACAGCGGCGGTCCGCTCTGCGACATCGACGGAAAAGTGGTCGGCATGAACACGCTGATCAACGGCATTAACCGCGGCCTGGGATTCGCGATTCCCATTAACCTGGCGGACGAAATCGGACAGCAGTTGATCGCAGGGCAGCGCATCGTTCGGCCGTGGCTCGGCATCCGGATTGAAACGCTCGGCGACGATCAGTCGATTCGCGAGTTGTTCAAAGGCCTGGATAAGGGCGTTGTCGTGCGGACGATCGAAGCCGACGCGCCGGCTTACAAAAGCGATCTCCGGCCCTTCGATGTCATCACGCAGGTGGACGGCACCCCCGTGAACAGCGACACGCAGCTTCAGCGCGAGATTTTGAAAAAGAAGATTGGGCAGAATGTGGAGCTGACGGTTTGGCGCAAAGGTCAAACGCTGAAGATTCCGATCACGGCCGGCGAGCTGCCGGGTGAAATCGGCCGCGCCTCAAACGTACCCGCGCCTTCTCCTCAAAAGCCCGAGGACGTGAACAAGTTCGGCCTCCAGGTGCAGGAGCTGAACAAAGAGGTCGCCGAGCGTCTGAAACTGGGTGTGGAGCGAGGTGTGATTGTGACGGACGTGGCGGAGAACAGCCTCGCCTCTGCGCAAGGAATCGAGCGCGAAGACGTAATCACGGAGGTGGACGGAAAGCCGGTGACAACCGTCGCCTCTTTCCGGGAGGCATTGAACAAGGCCGATCCCCGCAAAGGCATCCTGCTTTACCTCGACCGCAAAGGCAGCAAGACCTTCGCCGTGCTGAAAGCCGACGGCTAATCGGCCGCTATCAACCTTTCTCGCCACGCACCGTATTCGTGGAGAGACTCGCGCAGGAGTGTCATCCCGAGCCGCGCAGACGGAGAGGGACCTCTCAAGCGCAGCATGGTTGTCTTCTCGTACAGCGCATCCGGGATCGCAAGGGGGGCCGTCTTTGATCGGAATTAATTGAAAAACCGCACATGATCTTTGCACCACTCGATCATTTAACCGGGTACGGAGATTCCGCCCCATCTCAACTACACGTTCAAATCATCGGCACGCGCGATCTTCAGACACATACTTTGTCGAATCGACTTTCACCTTCGGCATCTTGCGACGATCCCGTTTCGGGAACACCTTCCCCGTCAGATCAGCAGGCTGAACTCCTTTCAGCAGTGCCAACGCGCGGCCCCTTTCCGTGACAAGGATTTGTTCTGACGCCGAGGCGCGAACGACACGACCGGTCCGATTATGCAGTTCGCTGATGCTGACGCTCTTCATGTGTACAGTGGGACACCTTCTCGCGATCGTCAAAACACCCGCGGCTTGGCGCCCCGGCGCCCTGGCTCAGCCCCTCTTATTCCCAGCCACTAAAAGGATGATGCC
>JBHENA010000054.1:0-4866 GCA_046262275.1 Chthoniobacterales bacterium | reverse complement strand
TTTGTTGATCTCCAGCGGCCCGAGCTTCGCCACGTTTTCCTTCGTCGTGAAGCTCGTGTAGCCGCCGTAAGCCAGGGCAATGATGCCGACAACAATGAGGATGAGGCCGAGAATGGCGGCGGGCTTCATGAGAGGGAGAAGCTAAAGCTGCGGCTAAAGCGTGCGGCGGCCTTGGATCAAATTGATGATCAGCACGACGACAGCGATCACGAGCAGGATGTGAATGAATCCACCCAGCGTGTAGGAACTGACGAGCCCGAGCAGCCAGAGCACGAGAAGAATAACGAAGATGGTCCAGAGCATAATGGTGTGTCCTTAGGGTTTAAGTTTGCTTCTGCTTCGTGCGCGGAGTGCTGCTTGCGCTTGTCGCAGGCGGTTTTTGATTTGCCAGACTTTCAACCACTGCCGCGTGATTTATATAGATTGCAACAAATAGCTGGCCGCCCGACACGAAAAGGCCTACAACATCTCACTCCGTCGGCTCTCCACTTTTCTCCCTGCTTGTTTATGCGTCTCCATCTCTTCATCTGTAGTCTTGTGGCATCGGTTCTCGTCGGCTGTGCGCAGGAGGGTGTCATTGTGCAAAAGGATGCGCGGCCATCGCCGTTCTATCTTTCTTATGACATGGAGGGTTCCTACACCTTTTATTTGCGGGACAGAGCCGGCGCTGTTCATCGCCAAATCGTTACCCCCGATGTCTTCCAGCGCTATGCGATCGGCGATTACTTTAATGATCTGCAGCCCGGCGAGTCACGCGCCGCCAGGCTCCCAGATGCGAAAGAAGTAAAGACAGCAACGGTCACGCGGCAGCCGACGCAGCGTGTCGCGAGTGCGCAAAAAGCGAGGACAACGAAATCCCGCGCCACGGCATCGAAACGCCAGAGGTTAAAGAGCGCGATCGCGAAGCGACCTTCTTCCCAGATTCGCAAGGCCACTGTGGTCCGGACGAGCGGGCGGGTCAGCGTGCCCAAACCGGCGGAAGCGCACATCGTCTTCATCACCGTCGCTCGCTGCCGCTGACGTGGTAAGAGAGGCGCGTTAGAGCGCGCGCACGCGGCGCCGTTGTCGGCCAGCCTTCGCATCGTATGCTCCGCTGGTGATGGAGGAACGCGCCGCGGCTCAGCGCATCGGTGCTCTTCGACTTCTCATCGAGGAGCACAACCGGCGCTACTACGAGGAAGCGGCCCCGGTCATTACCGACCAGGAATATGACGGACTCTACCGCGAGCTGGCGGACTTGGAGAGGCAATTCCCGCATCTACGGTCGTCCGATTCTCCCACGCAAAAAGTCGGAGGCGCTCCGCTAAAGGCCTTCGCGCCGGTGACGCATCGCGTCCCGATGCTCAGCCTCGACAACACCTATTCCGAAGAGGAGGTGGCGAACTTTTACCGGCGGCTGCAGCGCCTCTTGCCGGAAGAAAAGATTCCCGTGGTGATCGAGCCGAAGGTGGATGGCGTTGCGGTGTCACTCCTCTACGAGCGGGGAGAGCTCCGCTACGCGGCGACACGCGGCGATGGCGCGGTCGGCGACGATATTACCCAAAACATCCGCACCATTCGCTCCGTCCCCGCGCGGCTAAGAAGCGCAGCGCCGGCCGCTCTCGAGGTGCGCGGTGAGGTCTTCATGCACAAAGATGGTTTCGCCCAACTGAATGCAACCCGTCTTGAAGCTGGCCTGCCGCCATTCGCAAATCCGCGCAATGCCGCTGCCGGTTCCTTGAAGCAACTCGATCCGGCCATCGCCGCGCAACGGCCGCTCGGCATCGTCTTTTACGGGACGGGGATGATCGACGGAGCGCACCTTGAGCGGCATTCTGAGCTGTTCCCTTTCCTGAAAAAGCTCGGCCTCACGACGGCGGAGCGCTGGTGGATGGCGGAGTCGGTGGAAGAAACGCTCGATGCGATTCACGAGCTGGGCCGGGTGCGCACCGGCTTCGCGTATCAAACGGACGGCGCGGTTGTTAAGGTGGATGCATTTTCTCAGCGTGAGGCGCTTGGTTTCACCGCGAAATCGCCGCGCTGGGCGATCGCCTACAAGTACGAGGCGGAACGCGTCGAGACTCGTCTCCACGACATTCTGATACAGGTCGGTCGAACCGGAGTGCTGACTCCGGTAGCTGCGCTCGAGCCGGTTACGGTGAGCGGGAGCCGCGTGGCACGCGCGACCTTGCATAACGAAGAGGAAATCCAGCGCAAGGACATCCGCATCGGGGACGTGGTGGTGATCGAGAAGGCGGGGGAAGTGATTCCGGCGGTAGTGAATGTTCGCACCGACCTCCGGACCGGCACCGAGCGACAGTTTCGAATGCCGGCAACCTGCCCCGAATGCGGCAGCGCGGTTTTGAAGGATCCGGGACAGGTGGCTATTCGCTGCGTGAACGCGCAATGTCCGGCGCAACTGCGGCGCCGCATCGAACATTTCGCATCCCGCGGCGCAATGGACATTGAAGGATTGGGCGAAGCGATGGTGGCGCAGTTGGTCGCGCGAGGTTTGCTGAAGGACGTGAGCGATATCTATCAGCTCGACGAGCAGAAGCTCGCGACGCTCGAGCGCGTGGGCGAGAAGAGCATTCGCAACTTGTTGGAGGCAATCGAGCGAAGCAAAACGCAGTCGCTATGGCGGCTCATTTTCGCGCTTGGTATTTTGCACGTCGGCGTCAGCTCGTCGCGTGCGCTGGCAGCGCACTACCGCAGCCTCGACCGGCTGATGGCGAGCGGGCCTGAAGAGTTGCAGCGGATTCCCGATGTGGGCGAAGTGGTCGGGAGCAGCATCCACGCATTTTTCGCCGCGCCGGAAAATCGCAAGTTAATCGAGCGCCTGACAAAGGCGGGACTGCGCGTGGTTGAAGAGGAGCCTCCCACTTCTTCGGAAACGGCGTCGCCGTTTCACGGAACGACCTGGGTGATTACCGGAACGCTGAGCCAGCCGCGCGAAGAGCTGGTGGAGGAAATCATCGCTCGTGGGGGGAAGGTGAGCGGAAGCGTGAGCAAGAAAACGAATTACGTGCTGGCGGGAGAAGAAGCTGGCCGCAAGCTCGAGAAAGCGAAGAAGCTCGGTGTGCGTGTGCTGAGCGAAACGGAGTTTCGCGAGATGTTGTAGGGCGGCTGTATCAGCCGCCATGGCGTTTCTACAATCGGAGGACGCCCTACGGCGTCCGATCGAGACCGAGCGGCATCGCCTGGCCCGGTGACAACGGTGAAGCGATCACCGGCGGACGTTGCGCGGCAGGATGAAAATCTGCTTCCACTTGGAAGGTTAGCTTTTCATCCCCGCGCATCACCGTGATCGGCACCGTATCGCCTGCGGTGATAAAGAAGGAAGCATCGAGCACGTCTTCCGGCTGGCGTACTTTCGTGCGTCCCACCTCGAGCAAAATGTCGCCCGGCTTCGCGCCGGAATCGGCTGCCGGAGTGCCCGGCATGATCTCTGTAAACTGAGCGCGCGAGCCTTCCACTTCGCGCGGCGCTTCGGCGACGTTGATTCCGATCCAGCCGTGGCGCGCTTCGCCGAAGCGCACGAAGTCGCTCCTGATTTTTTCTGCCGCATCGATTGGAAGGGCATAACAGGCGGAGCCGTTCTCCACGCTGCTGACCAGAATTCCCACCACTTCGCCTTTGAAATTCAGGACCGGCGCGCCAGCCTCCCCACGCTGGGTGGGCAGGTTAACGCGCAAATGAGTGGTGGAAAAATAGCGGCCAAGGAATTTCCGGTCGAAACCGGCGATCATTCCGAAACTGGGTGTTTGGGGCAGGTCGAGCGGAAAACCGACGGTTAGAACCGGCGTCGCGACCTGTAAATCCTGCGACCGTCCGAGCGGTAGCGCGGGCGTCGGCACGTCCACCTTCAGCATCGCCAGGCCGCTTCTGCGATCGGCCAGGACCTGGCGAGCGGGAATTTCCTTTCCCTCCAGCTCGACGGTGAAATCCTCCGCGTCCGCTCCGACGGAAAAAGCAGTGTAGAGTGTCCCGGCCGGATCGACAAAAAAGCCCGTGCCGGAGAGTTTTCCGTGCCGATCGGAACCGCGGATTTTTACGACCGCCTTTGCGGAACGCGCAAAGACTTCCTGGACCTCGCGGCTGATTGAATTCGCCGAATGCTCTTCCGCCCGCAGAGCGGCAGCGCTAAGGGCCAGGACGACAGCGGCAACACCCGAAGTGACCGCAGCAACTCGGCACAGAGGATTGGATCCGTGAACGGTCCTAAAATCTGAGCGAGGCCTCATAACTCACAGGAGTGCTATCGAGCACGTAGCGCGGAGGCGCTGCGGTTCGGTGAGTCTGAGCGCTTTCACTAACCGTGCGGAAGGTTGGCGAGCTGAAATCGCGGGTCGCGACTGGACTGGAAAGGCTCCAGGCGGAATCACCTGTCGGGCGCGAGACCGTATTCTCCTGCACCGCCAGTGTCGTGACATTTCCGTTCTCCGGCCCTTGCGACACTTTGAGCGCGAGAACCGCCGCACATACCAAAACCGCAGCCGCCGCCACCGGGTAGGAAGTGAGCGCGGGTATGTTCAACTGGAACATCGAATCCTGCGCCCGCTGCAGGCAAATCCGCCAAAGCGGCTGACGAAGCAATTCGGCACGTTGCCGGCGATGGAACTCGTGCAGAAAGTTATCGAAGTATCCCGGCGGCGGCTGCTCGTATCGCTTTAGCCGCAAGAGCGCTCCGATATCTTTTTCGTCGAGGTCGTTCATGCGAGATTGAAAATCACGAGACAGGGTTGATCCGGAATTCTTCCAGGTAGTTTTGCAGTTGCCGGTTCGCGTAAAAGAGGCGTGACCTTACCGTCCCTTCAGAAACACGCAAGATTTTGCTGATCTCAGCATGAGGCATGCCCTGAATGTGAAACATCGTAACCACAGCCC
>JBHENA010000053.1:317-15528 GCA_046262275.1 Chthoniobacterales bacterium | reverse complement strand
AGAGACTTCAGATGCATAGGGCGTGACAGACAAGGGGCTGCCTTGCCGCATTAATCATCCAGCCCGCGAGCGACGGCAAGCAAAAAACCACCTTATCAGGTGGGGCGGGGAGCGTTCCGCTACCAAATATGGTAGCCGCTACCGCCGCCGCCTTTCGTACATCATCCGCAGGACGAACAGGATCGAGCCACCCGCCATCACTGCGCCCGTCTTCACGAACTCCTCCGCCTTGGCGTGAGCGAGAATCCAGACGATCACCCCCAGCGCAAGAATCGGAATGACTTTCGCCCCCGGAACGCTAAATGGCGGGCCGTCCGCGCGAACATCGCGCCGCATCAGCTCCCACGCCGCGGCGCAACAGAGCGCATACAGAAGAAGCGCGGCTACGTTCGCGATGATCGCCAGCTCCTCGAAAGTCGAAGTGAGTGAAGCGGCAAACGTGATGGTCACGTAGGCGACGATTGCCACATTCGGCGAATGAAACCGCGGATGCACGTGCGCGAAGAACTTCGGCAAAATGCCATCGCGCCCCAAGGCGAAGAGAACCCGCGGCGAGCTAAGGACATCGCTGGTCACGAAACCGAAAGCGGAGATGGTGGCGCCGGCGAGCAGGAGTAGACGGCCGAAGTTGCCGAGAAAGAGAGCGGCGGATTCAGCGAGCGGAGAGACGCCGCTCTGGGCGAGGGCGGGCCCGAGTGTTCCCTGCGCGACCACCTGAATCAGGATGTAGAGAGCGGTTGTAACAGCGAGCCCGAGATAGATCGCGCGCGGCACGGTCTGCGCTGGCCGCTTCACTTCACCGCTCGGCACGAGCCCGACTTCGATCCCGAAGAACGCAAAAAGCAGCAGCAGCACCGCATCGCCCACTGCGTCGCCTCGCGGCCAGCTGGACCATCCCAGCGCCGCCGGCTTGATGAAGAAGATTCCCGCGAGCACGAAGATGAGCAGCGGCACCAGCTTCGCGATCGTCATCGTAGCGACTGCTCCCGTGCCGAAGCGAACACCGCGGATGTTGATCGCGGCGAGCACCCCAAAAACGAGCAGAACAATAACAATATGCCCGAGCGGCCCACCAAGCGCGGGCAGTAGCGCAATGATCGTTCCTGCGAGCATGTTGACAATGCCGGCGACGCTGAGCACCGCGGTCGTGAAAAGCAGCAGGCCGGCGAGAAAGCCGACGTAGCGGCCGAACGCGACCTCGACATATGCGTAGAGGCCGCCCGTCAACGAGACGCGGCTGCCCGCAATCGCGAAGCAGGTCACGAAGAGTGCCATTGCCGCCGCACAGGCAAGGAACGCGATCGGCGCGGCGGCTCCCAGTCGCAACGAAATTGACGCGGGCAGCGCGAATATCCCGGCTCCGATGGTGGTGTTAACAATGTTGGCGGTGAGCCCCGGCACACCAATCGCGCGAATGAGGCCCGATTCACGCGCAGGCTGGTTTCCGGAAGTCATCGCCGGAGAATTAATCACTCGCCGGAACGTGACAAGCCTTCAGGCGTGGCCGACGCTGGGACTCGCGTCTAGCCCTAGGATACGCGGGTTTGGCTTTCATCGCCTTCAGATCTCCGAGTGGAATGCTCCTTTGGGGATCGCTCGCGGTCTTCCTTTTGTGGATACAGCGCGCATCTTCGAATTATCTTCTCGTTCCAGTAAAACCATCTAACCAGGCGGTGCAGCGAACCGCTGGCCGCTCCGCGTTCCCGCTTCCGATGACTTCCACATTCAACCCGCAGCGCTGCGGCCCTCGTCCGCGGTCGCTGATCTTGTGTCTCGCTAGATGTAGAGAGCGATGATGCGAAGCGTGCTGATAGCGTCGCTCGTGCTGGCGATAGTGACATGGATCACGTTTCGTCATCAGTTCGGCTTCTGGCTGTTCGATCGGTCGGGGCGTGTCGCATGGAATCATCCCTCGATCGTCCAGACTTTTCTCTACACGGTCGCCCGAGAAATTGCTCTCGTGTGCGCTTATCTGTGCATCACGCGCAACGAACCAGATTCTGCGGCAGTGTCATTTCGGAATCCGAATTCCTCGGTTTCCTCGCGCTATCGTTTTTTGTGGCGACCGTTGGCGAGCGCTACGTCAACATCTAATCACGCGATGAAGCGAACCGCGCCCGGCTGCGTGTTCAGGCTTTCTTCTGACCACAAGGTTTACTCGCCGCCACACGCGCTGTTGCGGGCGGTTGCGGATCTTGTGGGTCGCTAGACCGAGAGGAGCCTTGTCTATGCTGCGGCCCCGAAAGTTCCGCCCGTTCGAGACGATGATTGTTTGGTCCGTCGGCGTGCTCTTGCTCGCAGCCGGACTAGTTGGAGTGCTGCTGGCCGTCCAAACAGCTCATTGGAGAGTCGCGGCGGTTAGTGCGGGCGTCGTGCTGCTCGCCACCTTGTATCTTTGTGCTGCCCGGCGCGGCAAACCGCAATGAGCTTTCTTTCACACAACCTCACGTCAGACCGCGAGCAGCGTTTCGAGGATCGCGCGGGGAAGTCGCCTTTCCCAAAGTGGGCAAAGAGCTAGATCCGCGCTCGACCTCTTCTGTGGCCTGGGTCGTCACGCGAATAGAACATACCCACATTCCCATTGTTCTTTCGTCCGTTGAACTGCCCAACTGGGATGGACTCGTCGGATCCTCGACGAAGATCGTCAAACGCACGTTCCCAGACAAGCTCCCGAGCGGCAGCCGAACTGTTTCACCAGTGCTGGCATAGCGATGCACAAGCGCACGTTTTCCATTGATGGAGAAAACGACCTCGTCTCCATTGCGCAGGGTACCTCCGGTGACTTCGAGGACTCTGGGCGCGCTGCCGTCGTCCAGGTGCATGAAAAGCTCGGCGGAGTCGCGGGACGTCCACCGGCCGCTGCCCTCGCCCGGGTGCCAACCGCCGCCGAGGTAATCAGCCACTGCCGCTTGTCCCAGGTTCAGCGTTTCGCCCGTGTCGAGTGGCGGACTTTCGGCTGTGTAGGCCCGCAGGCGCGAGACCAACTGCCCTTTTCGCTGCCCCTCAAGCCACCGCTGGACGGCTGCGGGGTGTAGCCCAACATGCCGGCCAAGCTTGAGAGTTCGCGCCAGAAAACGCCTGGCGACACTTCCGTTCTGCGCCAACGACAGTGTTTCTCGCAGCCTGTGAAGCTCGGCGCTCTGATTGATTGTCAGACAGCGGAGCAGTTCATCACCAACTCCGGTCGTGGCGGCGATCCAGGAAAATCCTCGTTCATGCTCAGGCGAATTTTCCATCAGATAAGAGAAGCGACGCGCGCCTGAGTGAATGCACAGAACCGAGGGATAGGGATGGTAGGTGAGTCTCTTTCCTTTTCGCCAGGCGCGAAAAAGCCACTCCTGCGATGGCGAAAGCCGGGTTTTCTCGGCTGCAAGCCATGGTCCTACAGAGAGGCAGACATCGCGTCGCACGATCCAGCTCGAGGAGATGACGAACACGCGTGGATCGAATCCGCCTTCGGCAACCGCGCCGTGCAAACCAAGGATGTCGCGCGCGGGATCTGGAGGGCCGGATTCCAACCCCGAATTCTCGAGCACGACAACGGGCGACCACGCGAGATCGGTGCCGCTCGTTTCCATGAAATAAATCGCGCGCTCGATGTGATCGGCGAAATACATGTCGTCCTGGTTGAGGAAGAGCACATACTTGCCTTTGCTAAGTGCGACTCCCGCATTATGCGGTGCAGATTGACCTCCAGTGTTTGCCGGTAAGTTCTGGAACGTAATACGAGGGTCTGAGAAAGACCGGACGACTTGCTCAGAATCGTCGGTGCAGCCATCACCGATGACGATCAACTCCCAGTCCGGATTGGTCGAACGCATCACGCTTTGTATGGCGTAGCGCAGGACATTGGCGCGATTGTAAGCCGCAACCACTATGGAGGCAGTAGGAGGGTCTCGCATTTCAGTATTTGAGAACTGCGGACAGCCGGTTCTGACACCAATGTCGAGCGGTCTTCAAGCTTTGCGACGGCCGCATGCTCGGCGGACCTGGCGCGTCCTCCGGAAGCTTTACCAAGAAACTGTGACCCTGCCTTTTGAATCGCGCTTCACCTTCGTGCCGAGCAGGCGGAGGAAGATGAACTTTGCGTCGGGATCTTCGAGGACCTGGCCGTAGACGACGTATTGGCGCCCGGCTTGGAAGTCGTCGGATATCGCGCGGAATGGCTCGAGATCGTTTTTCGCGACCATTACCTGGATGTGATCGAACTTGTCCCTGGCGCCCTCGCGCCGGTAACGCCAAATCGAGCCCTGATACCAATTCGGCTTCAGGTGGCGAATCTCGGCGTGGCGGTAGTTGAATCTGACCCCGACGATTTTGCGCATCGGCAACGGCTCCATCTTCTGTAGCTCCGACATGTCGTAGGTTTTTACCCGCCGCCAGGTGGCGGCGGGAAAGCGTTCCGCGCTGAAAGCGACGGAAGAGCCGACGAGAGTGAACACCACAGCGAGCTGGAGGATTCGTTGCGCGGGAACGGGCGCGCTCATGCAGATAATCTTGCGCCACTCAGGGCGAATGCCAGAAGCGACTTTGCGTTGCGCAAACGTTTTCGTGAGGTCAGTCTGCGCTCATGCCTGATCCGCAACCGCCCCCGCCGTTGCCGAAAACCCAGCCGTCGTTTCGGCGGCAGAACAGCACGATCCTGAAGCTGCTCGGTGTCGGTGCGCTCATCCTCGTGATGCTGATTCCGTTGCTGATGATCACCGGGGTCTTGCAGGAGCGGCTGGCCCGACGAAACGCCGCGGTGGAGGAAATCACCGCCTCGTGGGGGAAGGAGCAAAACATCCTGGGGCCGGTGCTCTTTATCCCCTATCGGTATCGCGTGATGGTGGTGCGCGAAATACCCACAATCGACGGACGGATGGAACGGCGGGAAGTAGAAGAGTCGGCGATCGGGACTGCCTACTTTCTGCCCGAGCAACTCAAGGTGAAGGGGGACGTGCAGACGCAGCTTTTGCATCGCGGCATTTACGATGCGGCCGTTTTCCGCGCGCAGGTTTCGCTTTCCGGGCGTTTCGCTGTGCCTGATTTTGCGGCGCTAAAGATCGAGCTCAAGGACGCGGTCTGGAGCGACGCGTTCGTCACCATCGCGGTGGGCGATTTGCGCGGCACGCGGGAAGGCCTCGTGCTGGATTGGGGTGGGGCGAAGCGCGCGCTTCTGCCGGGCTCGCAACTGCCGGGATATACCACGGGCGCAACCGGCACGCTCGGCATTGACGGGCCGATCGTTGCTCCGGTGGAGTTCTCAATCCCACTCGATGTGAACGGCAGTGGCGGCATTTTCTTCGCCCCGTTTGGGGTGCAGAACGAGGCGGAACTGAAATCGAACTGGGCTGATCCGGGGTTCCGCGGCGCGTTTCTGCCCGCGGAACGTTCTGTGCGCACGGATGGGTTCGATGCGAAGTGGAAGATCTCGTATTATGGGCGGGATTATCCGCAGCAGTGGACGAGCCGAAGTGGGAACGAGCGCTTTAACGAGAGGAGTGTGAGCTCATCGCTTTTCGGAGCGCAGCTGCTCTCCATTCTGGATGCCTATCGTTATGTGGAGCGCTCGATCAAGTACGGCGTGCTCTTTTTTGTGCTCGTCTTTACGACTTTCTTCCTCTTCGAGGTGACGGCGCGGCAGAAGATCCATCCTTTCCAGTATTTGATGGTCGGCGCGGCGCTCTGTCTCTTTTACCTCGCGCTGATCTCTTTCTCGGAGTTCCTCGGCTTCGGCTGGGCATACTTGATCGCAGCGGTCGCCGCTACGGGGTTGATCACGTGGTACTGTCGATATTTCCTGGGCGGCGAAGGCCGAACGCTCGTGATCGGCGCCGGGCTGGCGGGAGTTTACACCTTCCTCTACATCACGCTGCGCCAGCAGGACTATGCGCTGCTCATGGGGTCGATTGCGCTCTTTGTCGTGCTTGCGCTCGTCATGTTCGTGACGCGCAAGGTGGATTGGTACGCGCGGGACAGCGGGTAGGGCTCGACACCGCAAAGTCCCGATGATCGCGCGCCGCGATCGGAATTCTACTAAATTGACTGCACGGCCTTCATGGTCTCGTGAAAGGCCTGGTAGAGCTCGCGATACTGCGCGACTCCGCGGCGCAGGACCGGTTTGAAGTTCGCCAGGTCGGCAATATTCACGATCAGATCGACACTTTGTACAAACGCGCTCATCGCGTCGTTAGTGGCGAAACGATGGCTGAGCAAGACCACGAAATGGTCGCGCCGCTGCGTTCCCGGGCGTTTGATCATGTCCTGCAGGATCGGGTTCGTCTGGAGCGTGGAGCCCTTGAAGTTCTCGTAGATGATCACCACGTTGTAGCTGTAGGTCCTGAGCTTGAGGACCACGTCCTCCTCGAATAATCCGAGGTGGACCTTGTAACCCATATCGATCAACTGCGGCACGACCAGCTTCTGGTATTGCTGATGGTCCACGCAGACGAGCGCGGTGTTGTCGCCGACGTCGAAGAAGGAAGTGTCGAGTTGTTCGGCCATCGGAGTTTAGCGAAATGCGTTTGCCGGGAGATCGAGGCGCAACCCGGAATCGAGGTCGTTGTCGACGCCGCGAGCTTTGTGGATCAAATCGATCCCGCGGGTGACTTTCCCCTTGCGGGAGGCGAACAATCTGGCGGTTTCTTCCGTGATCAGGTCGTTCTCGTAGGCGTGGAGGATTGACTGGTCGAATGTCATCCAGCCGAAGGGGGCGCTGGCTTCAATGATCTCATAGAAGCTGCGGTGCTCGCCTTCGCCGAGCGCGATCGTTTCCTTGGTGCGCAGGTTGTGGCCGAGAATCTCGGTCAGCAACTGACGACCGCCGCCGACTTTGGGGGCGAGGCGCTGGCTCACGATATAGCGCAAAGTGTCGGATAAGCGGATGCGCAGTTGTTGTTCCTCGCCAAGGGAGAACAAGCCGAGGATACGGTTAATGGCCTGGCCGGCATCGACAGTGTGCAAGGTGCTGAGAACCAGGTGCCCGGTCTCCGCCGCCATAAGTGCGACTTCCACGGTGGCGCGATCGCGCATTTCGCCTACGAGAATGACCTTTGGCGACTGACGCAGCGCAGCGCGGAGCCCATTCGGATAGTTATTGAAATCCTGCCCGAGTTCTCGCTGGTTAAAAGTTGCTTTGCCCTTGGGATGAACAAATTCGATTGGGTCCTCGAGCGTGACGATGTGCACCGACTGGTGCGCGTTGATCTCGTTCAGTAAGGCGGCCAGGGTGGTCGTTTTGCCGCTGCCCGTGGCGCCGGTCAGGAGCACGAGCCCGGTTTTCTCCCTCGCGATCTCGCTAAATATCGGCGGCAATCCGATACTCTCGATCGAGGGAACTGCGCCTTCCAGCTTCCGCATCACGATGGAGAAGTGGCCCTGCTGACGGAAGATGTTGACGCGGAAGCGGGCCTCGTTGTTCAGCGAGTAACTGCTGTCGCAGGAGCCGCCAGTGAGATAGTCGTAAATGAGCCGCCGATTTCCCTGCATCAAAGTGAGCGCGATCTGCTCCGTCTGATACGGAGTGAGCGCCTCAATCGGCGGATCGACAAATACCGGTTTGAGTTCGCCGAAGTCTTCCACCTGGAGCGGGTGGCCGACGGAAAAGTTGAGATCGGAAATGCCGTCGTAAGTCTTCAGCATCGCCGACAGGATCTTATCGAGATCAGGGGTTCTCATGCTGCGCTGCTCTTACTCGTCACTCATGTCCGCGGGCGGCTCCTTGAGGAAAGGGCGGAATTTCTTTTTGTCGATCGCCTTGTCGTAGGCTTCTTCGGGTGAGATGCGGGCCTGGCGCAGATGCTCCATGATCGCGTCATCCAGCGGCTGGTTGCCCTTCTTTTTACCGACCTGAATCATGCCCGGGATCTGGTGGGTTTTCGCTTCGCGCACGAGGTTCGCGATCGCCATGTCGACAACCAGAATTTCGAGCGCGGCCACGCGCCCCGGGCGGTCAATTCGTTTGAAAAGGTTCTGCGCGATCACACCCTTAAGCGATTCGGCGAGGGTGGCGCGGATCTGGTTCTGCTGGTTGCTGGGGAAGACGTCGATGATTCGGTCCACCGCCTTGGCAGCGCTCGAGGTATGTAGCGTGCCGAAGACGAGGTGACCTGTCGCCGCGGCGGTCAACGCCAGCTCGATTGTGTCCAGGTCGCGCATTTCGCCTACCAGAAGGATGTCGGGATCTTCACGCAACGCGCCACGCAGTGCGGAAGCGAACGAGCGCGTATGCACGCCGACTTCGCGGTGCTGGACCAGGCAATTTTGGCTGCGATGGACGAATTCGATCGGATCCTCGACCGTGATGATATGGTCGTGCCGCTGCAGGTTCGCGTAGTCCATCATCGCCGCGAGGGTCGTCGACTTGCCGGAGCCGGTCGGCCCGGTCACGAGGATCAGGCCTTTTTTCAACATCGGAAACTTCTTCAGCACCGGCGGAAGATTGAGATCCTCGACCGTGAGGACAGTCGAGGGGATTAAGCGAAAGACGGCGGAGATGCCGTATTTTTGCTGGAAGAAGTTGCAGCGGTAGCGGGCGATACCCGGTACCTCATAGCCGAAGTCGATATCGGAAGTTTCCTCGAAAATTTTGATTTTCCCTTCCGGAGCGATCTCGTAAATCATCGACTTGAGATCGTCGTTTTGCAGCGCCGGGTAATCGACGCGCACGAGATCGCCGTTGATCCGCAGCATGGGCGGATTATTGGTGGAGAGATGAAGATCCGATGCCTTCTGCTCCGACATCAGCTTGAAAAAGGAATCGATGCGAGCCATGGGGTTCGCTTCGTTTAAGAGCTAAATCGATGCCACGCGGGCGGGGGAGATTTGGGCCCGGTCAACCGTATGGCCTGGGCGTGAGGCGTGGATGACCCGTGGCTGGCGTGCCGCAGGCCGATTCAGGCGCGAGACACGATCTGCCCGGCGCTCTAACGCGCCTCAAGCCCCGCCGCGTCGAGGGTCGAGCGAACCTGTTCGAGGAGCTTTTCGCGCGTGTAGGGCTTCGGGATGAACCCGCGCAACCCCTGAGCCAGCATCGCGCCGAGCTTGCTCTGCTCCGCAAAGCCGCTGCTCAGGACCACATTAACGTTCGGATTCAGCGCGCGCAGCTCATCAAAAACCGCGTCGCCGTCCATGATTGGCAGGAAAAAATCCAGAATCACGAGCCCGATCCGTTTACCAATTCGCTCGTACATCTTAAGCGCTTCGAATCCATCTTTCGCCAGGACTACCTTGTAACCTTCTTCCGTCAGCATCTCCGAGGCGATCTCGGAGATCTCTGTCTCATCGTCGACCAGCAGGATTAGTTCGCGACTGCCCTTCGGGTTCAGGATTGGAATGTCCGGCGGGAGCGGACCCTCGGCTGCGTCGGGCCCTTGGCGCGAAGAGGCAGTTTTCGTCTTTTTTGCGAGGGCCCCCGCTTGCGATCGCTTGGCTGGCGGCGGGGGGGGGACGACGGAGAACGGTGGATGCGACGCTTCCTTCGTCGGCGTGGCGCGCACGGTGCTTCCCGCGAGGATGGAAGAAGTGACGCGATCGAAGAGCGCCTGTGCCGTTTTGGAAGCGAGCTCGACCCGCTCGGCGAGCATCTCGATGTAGTTGTATTCGCCTTTATGTTGCCGTGCCAGGTCTGAATAGCGCGAGATCTGTTGCAGCATGGAATTGAGCTCGGTCGACGTGGTGGCGATCCACTTCAGGTCTTCGTGATCGAGCATAAGTGAGGGGCGATTCCTAGGTTCCATCGCGGTCTGCAGCGCACGCCCACCAAACGCACCCGAGCACGGCCGAAACGGCGAGGGCGAAGAAACCGAGAGCCGACATAAAAATTAAAGCTAAAAGGTAATTAGAATCAGCACGCTTCATGCCGCTTGGTTCTTCAGCCGTCAACCCGAATCCATGGTAAACGGCTCGTTCCTGTGAGCTGGTCGCATGAAAAATGAACTGCTCAGCTGGCGGGTTAAGTCATCGCCATGCAGGTTGCTTCAATGCGCCCCAGCTTTCGCAACGGTTTCTACGCCGGCCTCCTGCTGGCCATAGCCTTGGGAATCTACCTCTTCCAGCTCTGGCGCGCAGAGCGCCAGATCGAGTTGCACAGCGTTCATTTCCTGGAAGCCGTTGAAGAGAAGGAGTGGACGGAGCTGGAGGGTTTCCTTGCTGCCGACTACCAGGATCAATGGGGGCAGGATCGAGCCTTAGTGCTGTCGCGATTGCGCGAACTGCTCCGCTACACGCGCGCCTTGCGTGTTCAGCCGCTCGAAACTCTCACGCGCAGCACCGCAGAGGAGGGAGAATGGCGTGCGCGCATCACAGTCGACGGAGAGGCCAATGAGGTGATGCTATTGATCCAGCAACGCATCAACTCTCTCGAGGAGCCATTCGCCTTCCAGTGGCGGCGGCAATCCTGGAAGCCGTGGGATTGGAGGCTCGTGCGCGTGAGCAACCCTGCACTCGAGCTGCCGGAAAACGCATTTTAGTGCTTTGCTTTCTCCAGATTATTTCCCCAACGCAGTGCGCAGTTCCGTGCGGGCGGAATCGATTCCACGAGGCGCGGCGCCGCACAGCAGCAGCGCGCGCAGCCGGTCGCCCTGGTAATATCGGGCGACAAATTTTCGTTTCGCGTAGGTGCCCTGCAACTCGACGCGCGTCGGCTGAATGCTGAAGTCGCCCACGAACTCCAGCCTCAGATCGAACATTTCCGTCCAGAAATACGGGATCTGCTCGTAGCGAATCCGTTTCTTTCCGGTGATATTCGCGCCCGCTACCAAACCCTGCTCGCGCGCATTCTCCCAATGCGTCTGCCGCCGCATTCCGCCCATGAGACGGTCGGGATAAAAAGCGAGATCGCCGACCGCGTAGATCCCTTTCTCTTCCGTCTCCAGGTACTCGCTCACGGGTGAACCGTGCGGCCCGGAAAGCGGCGTATTTCGCACCAGCTCCAGGTTCGGCTCCGCCCCGCAGGCAACAATCGCCACTCCGGCGGCCACGCGATCGCCGCTCTTGGTCTGGATGTTGCGGAGGACCGTTTTGCCTTCGAAGCCGTTCAGGCTCTGCCCAAGGAGGAGGGTGACACCGTGTTTGGCAAAATAGCTCGTGAGCCACGCCCCCGTCTCCGGATCGAGGTAGCGATTCAGGAGATATGCATTGCGATGCATGATGCTCACTTTGAACTTCATCTGCCGCAGGCTGGCCGCCGCCTCGCAGGCCAGCAGCCCGCCGCCCACAATGACGACGGTCTTCTCGAGGCTCGCCATCTCGCGTAACGCGAGCGCGTCACGAGTTGTGCGAAGGTAAATCACGTTGCCCAGGGCGATGCCCGCCACAGCTGGACGCACCGGGCGGCTACCCATCGCGAGGCAGGCCTTGTTGAACTCGATCGTCTCGCCATTCGCGAGCACGGCGAGGCGCCGATCGATGTTCAATTGCGTGACCAGCGCGCCCAGCCGCGTCTCGATCTTGTGCGACTGATACCAGCGCGGATCGAGGTGCGGCAGCTTCTTGAGCGGCGGCGTTTTCTCGCGCAGGAACGTCTTTGACAGCATCCAGCGCTTGTAAGGCAGAAAACTCTCGGCGCCGACGAGCGTAACGCTTCCCCGCTTGTCGTATTTGCGGATGTTTTCGCAGACGCTCCCTCCGCCGATCCCGCTGCCGACAATGAGATAATCACGCTGAATCATGTGCGACCGAAGACGATAGGAAGGCCCACGGCCCACTGGCGAGGAAAAATTCCTCCGTTTACGCAGCGCGCCTTTTCACTCCTCAACGCGAAGAGCAGGTGCGCAAAGAGATCAGCCGAGAACGGCGCGGCAGATGATGACCGCTGCAATGATGCCAACGAAATCCGCAATCAATCCCGCCGGAATCGCATGCCGTGTCTGCTTGACGCCGACGGCGCCGAAGTAGACCGCCACCACGTAAAAGGTCGTCTCGGTGCTGCCGAAAATCGTCGCCCCCATCAGCGTTACAATGTTGTCCGGCCCGAGCCGCTGAATCATCTCGGTCAGAATCGCGAGACTCGCGCCGCCGCTCAGCGGCCGCATCAAGGAGAGCGGCAGCAGATCCGGCGGAAAATGCAGCGGAGCCAGGATCGGAGTCAGCGCGCGGGTGAGGAGATCGATTCCACCCGCGCCTTTGAACATGTTGATCGCCACCAGCATCGCGACCAGGAAAGGGATGATCTTGAGCGTGACGCCAAAACCCTCCTTTGCACCTTCCACGAACTCTTCGTAAACCCTCACTCCGCGGATGGCGGCGTAGATCGGGAAAAAGCTCAGCAGAAACGGTATGGCGAGCAGCGAGAGTGCGTTGACGCCGCGCACAAAGACGCTTTCACCTGCCGCGGCCGTGCTCATCGGCAAT
Organism: Chthoniobacterales bacterium; assembly: GCA_046262275.1. Taxonomy (GTDB): domain Bacteria; phylum Verrucomicrobiota; class Verrucomicrobiia; order Chthoniobacterales; family UBA10450; genus JACCTI01. The sequence continues at coordinate 3,195 of JBHENA010000053.1, read as the reverse complement.
TGAAAGACAGCGGGGAAGACCATCCTGATGAAGAGCGCGAGGAAGAAAACGCTCAGCAACATGAGCAAGGCTGAACCCCAGAGCGGGGGGCGCGCCGTGGAAACATCCACGAGCAAAGGCTCCGCTTGCGCGCGTTCTGGCACCGGCGCCTCCGCTAATTCCGGCGTCTCCGCGGCGACCGGTACCTTCCCGAGGCGGAACCACGCGAGCTTCTCGAGGAATTTGACCGCTGCAATGCCCGCCGCGGTCGAGCAACAGGTGGCAAGCAATGCCGTCCCGACGATCACGGTCAGCTGCTTCGAGCCGGCCGTCGCGAGCAATGCGATTGCCGTCGTCGGGATGAGCTGCACGGAGCTGGTGTTGATGGCGAGGAACGTGCACATCGCGTTTGTCGCCACACCCGGCCGCGGATTCAGCGCCTCCAGATCGCGCATTGCCCGCAGCCCCAGGGGCGTAGCGGCGTTTCCTAGTCCGAGCATGTTGGCGGCGATGTTCATCAGCATCGACCCCATCGCGGGATGCTCCGCCGGCACGTCGGGAAAGAGCCGCCGCATGATCGGTTGCAGCCCGCGCGCCATCCGCTGTACCAGCCCGCAACGCTCCGCCAGCCGCATTACGCCCAGCCACATCGCCATGATGCCGATCAGCCCAAGCGCGATCGTGACCGCGGTCTTTGCTCCGTCGAAAGCGCCGTCGGTAACCTCCTTCAGCCGGTCGTTCCAGCCCCCGATCGTCACCGCCAGGAGAACGAGCGCGAGCCAGATGTAGTTCAGCACGGCTTTCTATAGCAGCGAGCTCGTAATCGCCAAAAGGGCATTTCTCCTGGGCTGCCGATCGTGTCTGAGTTGTAGCGACGGCGCTCTGTCGCCGTCTGACGCGTTCCGTGCAATCCACGCCTGTTTACGCCGACAGAGCGGCGTCGCTACAACTCATCCGTTCGTCAACGAGCGCGGATGCAATTTGCACTTGTGACAGTTCCCGCACTTGCGCGACCTTCCTCCCGCGAATGATCACCTTCTACGCGCCCGATGCCCCCAGTGTCCGCCCTGACACACCGCAGCAGTGCGCGGAGCTGACGGGAACGGCGCTTTGGATCGACTTGCTCGATCCAAGCCAGGAAGAAGAACAACAGCTGGAAGCCGCGCTCGGCATTGACATCCCGACGCGCGAAGAGATGCAGGCAATCGAACTTTCGAGCCGGCTCTACGAAGAGAACGGCGTTCTCTTCATGACCGGCACAGTACTGACTCACGCCACCACGAGCACGCCGCAAAGCTCGGCGGTTACTTTCATTCTTCTGGCGAATAAGCTGGTCACCTTGCGCTATGCAGATCCGGCGCCGTTCAACGCCTTTCGGGTCCGGCGCGAAGCCAATCTCCAGCGCTACCAGAGCGCGGGGCAGTTTCTGGAGGGAATCGTCGAAGCGGTCATTGAGCGTGTCGCAGATATTCTGGAGGGCGTGGGCGCAAATCTGGACCGGCTCAGGTTGCGGGTCTTTGAGCCGGAGAGCAATCAGCCCGCGGTTCCGGTGCAACGCACTTTGCGCAGCAGCCGCGGCGGCCAGGCGCGCAAAGCGCGGCAGCGCGATTACGTGGAGGTGCTGCGACGCATTGGGGCGGTCAGCGACCTTGTCTCCCGCACGCGCGAGAGCTTGGTCAGCTTCACCCGGCTGGTAGCATTTTACCGAGAGATGCGGCGAGATGAAGGCAGCGCAACGCGCGAATCGGCGGCGCATTTAAAAACTATCGTGGGCGACCTCGGCGCGCTGAGCGATCACGCCAGTTTTCTTTCGACCAAGGTGAGCTTCCTGCTCGATGCGACACTCGGAATGATCAACAACGAGCAGAACGCAAGTATCAAGATTCTCTCGGTAGCCGCGCTCGTTTTTCTTCCACCGACGCTGGTAGCGGGCGTCTACGGAATGAATTTCGAGCACATGCCGGAGTTGAAGTGGGTGTATGGCTACGGTTTCGCGATGACGGTGATGCTTGCGTCGGCCATCCTTCCTTATCTTTGGTTCAAGCGAAAAGGGTGGCTCTAGCCGCTGCCGCCGGCTATGTGATAACGTCACGATCATGAGCCGGTGGATCGGGACGTTCCTGGTGGCGACCATCGCGATCGTTTCAGTGGTGGGGCAAGATGAGCTGCCCCGGCCTGAGGAGAGCGAGCCGCTTCCGATTGAACCGCCGATCCTGATTCAGAGCCGCGATTCGGACGGATTACCCATTGTTCCCGCCGCGCCGCAAAGCGCGGATCTGGCGAAGCTGGAAGCGGATCTCGTGAAGGCGAAGAAGAGTGCTGCGTCGGGCGACCGCCTCTTCAAGGCCGGGATCATCGCGAAAGTGGAAAGCGAAGAACGCGTCCTGAAAGTGGTGCGCCTGGAGGCGAAGATAGCAGAGGCACGGCTCGAGGCAGCCAAGAGTACGGTCGAGGAAGAGAACGCGGATCCGTCCGCAGCCGAGACTGTGGCCGAAGCAGCACAGGCAGCGCAGCGGGCGATCGAGGAACGTCGGCGCGCGGAGTTGGAAGCGGCCTTCCGCAATCTTCAGCGCCAGCAGAAACTTCTCGCGCTCGGCAGCGGGCGAAGAGCGGATGTGAATCGGGCGGAGAAGAAGCTGGCCGAATTGCAAGGCGCCGGTAACTAGCGCGCCGGATGGCTCGAGCGCGTTCGATCATTCTGTGGGGGATGCTCTTTGGATTGGTTCCTGCCGCGACGGCAAACGCCGAGTCGAAGACGGTCGAAGAGCGAATTGCTGAGTACGGCGAACTGGTTCGGCAACGGCTGGAGCCGAAATTCCATGCTGCGGGCGTGCCTTATCCTCCGAAGCGTGTGACGCTCATCGGAATCAAGCAGGACCGTCTGCTCGAGGTGTATGCC
>JBHENA010000053.1:0-307 GCA_046262275.1 Chthoniobacterales bacterium | reverse complement strand
TGAAGGTATTTATCGCGTAGAGGGGCTTAATCCCAACAGCCGATTTCACCTCAGTTTGCGGCTCGACTATCCGAACGGGTTCGATCGTGCGCGTGCGCTCGCGGAAGGGCGTACAAAACTCGGCGGGCAGATTATGATTCACGGCGACATCGTCTCGAAAGGCTGTTTCGCAATGGGCGATCCAGCATCCGAAGACCTGTTCGTGCTCGCTGCGCTGACTGGCATCGCCAACGTGAGAGTCATCCTCACACCGGTGGATTTCCGGAAGACCGCGGAGCCGCCGCTATTGCCCAACGAAGCACGAAGT
>JBHENA010000052.1:15429-15756 GCA_046262275.1 Chthoniobacterales bacterium | reverse complement strand
GCCGGCAGCAGCGCGCTTGCGGTCGAAAAGCCTTCAAGATTGCTCTGCAGCATCGCCGCCGCACCGGGCCGGCTGAGCGCAAGCATTCGGGGAAAAGTGAGTTTGGGGATCATCTTCATTTTTTCACCCCCGGCGCCGAATTGCATTTCCTGCGCGATCTTCTCCAGCAGGGGTCGGATTTCGCTCGCGCCGGTGCCGTTGAAGTTAAAAATCTCCCCCACGCCAACCTGATTGTCATGATTGGCGTCCAGCTGGTCGAAGGCATTGCGGAACGTGTCGCTTGAGTGGAGCGACTCGCTGATTTTGTCGATATCGGCTTCCGGTTCA
>JBHENA010000052.1:264-15419 GCA_046262275.1 Chthoniobacterales bacterium | reverse complement strand
CCCCAGATCATTGATGTTCATCTGGACGGCGCCGGTCTTGCCGGGAATTGTCGGCTGTCCGAACGCGACAAAGCGCTGGTCGTTCTCGCTCAGATCAATCGAGAAGTTGTAACCGTTCTTCTGCTTGTTTGGGTAAGAGGCCGCAAGTCCGAGATCCGAAAACGAGCTGGTATATACACTGTGCTCATCGTGATACCTATGCTCCGCCAAAGCGATCTGCTTCAGATTATTCGAGCACTGCATGCGGGCCGCCGCCTCCCGAACTTTTTGCACCGCGGGGAGCAACAAACCGATCAGAATGGCAATGATGGCGATTACTACGAGCAGCTCGATCAGCGTGAAGGCCCGCCGCGAGGAGCGAGGACTCTCAGTTCGTTCCGAGATGCTGGGGGATAAGCTTAGAATATTCATTGTGAGGGGGTTGGATTGCGACAGGGTCGCATAGCTGCGGTTTAATGGATGGACCACCCCTGGGTCAATGACATTCCCAGCGCAGCTCATCCGGTGCTTGATTATTGAGAGGGCAGTAACTCTCGCGGTATGGTCCAGCGTGATTTCCGTCGATCTTTCGAGTTGCCTGCTCGCTTCTGCCCTCGCAGTGGAGATCGGCGGCACGAATCTTCTCGCGCAGGCGCAGGATGCGGAAGCAGCGGTGCGCACGATTGTCGAGCGGGAGGCGCAATTCTACCAGTTGGCACAGGAGGCAGGCACGCGCGCGGCGTTTCTCGAATTCCTGGCCGAGGATGCGCTCGTGTTTCAGCCAGGACCCGTCAATGGCAGGAAAGCCTGGAGCGCACGACCGGACGGCGGCCTGTGGCTAAAATGGCAGCCGGTGTTTGCCGCGATGTCGCGCGGCGCTGATCTGGGATACACCACCGGGCCAGCGGAATGGCGCAGGCAGAAGGAAGACGAGAAGCCTTTCGGCTACGGCCAGTTCATTTCAATCTGGAAGAAGCAAAAGGATGGCGTCTGGAAAGTGGTGCTCGACGTCGGCAACGAAGTGCCAGGCCCGGAAAAAATCAAGCCGCCGGAACTCTCGGTCAGCAGCGGAGCTGCGCCGGGAAAAAGGAGCGCATCCGCTGGCGCCCGGAAGCTTCGTGAAGCCGAAGCTTCGTTTGCGGAGAGCGCGAAAAGTGACTCCACTGCCGGGCTGATCGGCTCCAGCAGTGAAGGCGTTCGCGTGCACCGGGAAGGCGTTTTTCCGGCCGTTGGACGGGACGCGGCGGGCGTGATGTTGAGCGTGAAGCGCGGGAAGCTGGCCCTGAAATGGCTGGGAGGCGAGATGAGCAGCGCGGGCGATCTCGCCTACAGTTATGGCAGGTATTCGCTCGACCGCGCGGAGAAGACGGAGCGCGGCCATTATTTGCAAATCTGGCGCAGAGACGACGCGGGCGAGTGGAAGCTGGCGCTCGATTATCAGGCGCCATTGGCGGCTGAGGAAAAGAAGCGGGAATAGCCTGCGGAGAGACGTGCTTCGCACGTGTGGGTTCGAGGCAACGAGAGCGGTTTGTTATGGGGAGAGTTGCGTGTCATCCCGAGCCAGCGGAGCGGCGAGGGATCTCCCCAAGGCTATTCGACCACGCCCCCAGTAACTGGCGTGGTCTCACGGCTGAGGTGAGGTCCCTCGGCGCGCTTCGCCAGCCTCGGGATGACATCGCATAGAGGTGACGCGCAACCACCGCTCGGAGGTCCTTGGACATCCAGCAGGATGTTCCTCCGGAATCCTGAATCCAAATCGATCACGCGGTGCATCTCATCCGGAGAACGCACCATGGAGAAGCTGCTTCAGGACATCCGTTACGGCGCACGACAGCTTCTGAAGAACCAGGCGTTCACTCTTCTCGCGATCGTCTCGATGGCGCTCGGGATCGGGGCGAACAGCGCGATCTTCAGCCTGGTCGACACCGTTCTGCTTCGGCCGTTGCCGGTCAAAAACGCGTCCGAGCTGCAGCAGGTTTACGGCACGATGCGGAACGGCTCCGAATACACGATCCAGTCCTACCTCAATTACAAAGACTACCGCGACCGCAATGACGTCTTCTCCGGCCTGATCGCCTACCGCATCGTGGTGGCGAGCCTGAGCCACAACGGCAACAATCAGCGCGCCTGGGGCTACCTGGTCTCGGGCAATTACTTCGAGGTGCTTGGCGTAAAGCCGGCGCTCGGCCGCTCGTTCCTGCCGGAGGAAGATCAAACGCCCGGCTCCCATCCTGTGGTCGTCATCAGCCATGGCTGCTGGCAGAAGCGTTTCGCTTCCGATCCGGCCGTGATTGGTCGTACGATCGCGATCAACAACCGCCCCTTCACGATCATTGGCGTCGCCCCAAAGACATTCGTCGGGACGGAAGTCGCCTACGCCTCGGAGTTCTGGACGCCGATGATGATGGCGAAGGAAATCGAACCCGGCACGACCTGGCTCGAGCGGCGTGACAGCGACAATCTTTTCGTGGTCGGCCGCCTCAAGCCGGGAATCACTGCCGGACAGGCTGAAGCCGCGCTACAAGCGATCACGCTGCAACTTGCTCAGGAACATCCCCAGGAGGTGGGCGGACGCGGAGTGGATCTGATTCCACCTGGTTTGTTCATCCCGGACATTCGCAACTCCGTTTTTGCTTTCGCAACTGTCCTCTCCGCGGTTGGCGCGCTCGTGCTGCTTCTGGCCTGCGTGAATCTCGCCAATCTGCTCCTCGCTCGCGCCAGCGAGCGGCGCAAGGAGATCGCGGTGCGGTTGGCGGTGGGCGCTTCTCGACGCCGGCTGGTGCGGCAGCTTCTGACCGAAAGCGTGATGCTTTCACTCGCCGGCGGGCTCGCCGGACTGCTCCTCGCCGCCGGCATCAATCACTTCGTGCGCACGATGAAGCTCCCGACTGACGTCGCGCTTCTCTTCGATCTCCGCGTCGACTGGCGCGTGATCGCCTTCACCCTTTTTCTCTCCGTCGCGACCGGCATTCTCTTCAGCCTCGTGCCCGCGTTGCAGGCATCGAAACCGGAGCTCGTTGCCGCGTTGAAGGATGAAACATCCATGGCTGGGTTCCGCCGCTCCCGGCTGCGCAACGCGCTGGTCGTCGCCCAGGTGTCGCTCTCGCTCATCCTGCTCGTGAGCGCGGGCTTGATCGTGCGCAGTTTGCAGGCCGCGCAGCGGATGCGCCCCGGTTTCAATCCGGAAAATGCCGCCGCGCTCTCCTTCGACATGAAGCTGCAGGGGTTCGACCAGGCAAAAGGGCTCGCCTTCATGCGGCAGGTGCTCGAGCGCGCCCGCGCCCTGCCAGGCGTTCGCTCCGTTGCGCTGACGGAAAATCTGCCGCTTAGCCTCAACTACAATAGCTCGACCATCTACCTGGAAGGACAGCCGGTGATGAGCAGCAGCGAGTTGCCTTTAGCGATCCCGACTTCCGTCAGCCCCGCTTACTTCGAGACGATGGGAATTCCGCTCCGCGGCCGCGACTTCAATCCCGACGAGGACAAAACGGAGTCGCGCGTCGCGATCGTAAATGAAACCTTCGCGCGCCGTTTCTTTCCCGCCGGTGACGCGATTGGAAAGCGTTTCAACTTCAGCGGCCCGGACAAGCCCTTCTGGGAGATCATCGGCATTGCCGCGGACGGGAAATACAACAGCCTAGGGGAAGCGCCCAAGGCAGCGCTCTTCCGCCCGATATTCCGCGACGATCCGTCGGGGGTGACCGTGGTGGTGCGCACGCAGGGCGATGCCGGGGTGGTGCTGAATGCATTGCGTCAGGAGGTGCAAAGTCTCGAGCCGACGATGCCGCTCTACGAAGTGAAAACCTTGACCGAACACATGAAGCTGCCGCTCTTCCCCGCGCGCATGGCAGCGAGCGTGCTCGGAAGTTTTGGCGTGCTCGCGCTCGTCCTCGCCGCCGTTGGCATTTACGGCATCATGTCATATGTGGTCGCGGGCCGGACGCGCGAAATCGGTCTGCGCATGGCCCTTGGCGCGCAAGCCGCCAACGTCCGTCAACTGATCTTGCGCCAGGGGATGACTCTGGCCGCGATCGGCGGCGCAATTGGGCTGGCGATCGCGCTCTTCTCCACCCGGCTGCTGAAAGGCGTACTCTACGGCGTGAGCGCCTCCGACCCCGCTGCTTTCGGTGTTGTGACGCTTCTGCTCGGCTTAATTGCGTTGCTCGCCTGCTGGTTGCCCGCGCATCGGGCCAGCCGCGTCGATCCGATGGCGGCTTTGCGCGCGGAGTAATTAGCGGGACGAAATGCGCCCCATCAGCTCGTTCTCTCGCGACATAGGTGAGCGCTGACAGAATCATTGCGGACAGGTTGGAGCGACGCCGCTCTGTCGGCGTAAAACGTGTCGCCAGCTCGCACGCGTCTTTACGGCGACAGAGCGCCGTCGCTACAACAGCTTGCAGGCTGCGGTGTCGATCTTGAGCCCGGCCATCTGAGATCATAGACTCCGCAGCCATGCGGATCCTGGTGATTGAGGACGAGAAGAAGACGGCTTCTTTTCTCGCCAAAGGATTGCGCGAAGCCGGCTTCTCCGTGGACGTCGCACAAGACGGAGAAACCGGCCTCGAGCAGGCGCTCGCCGGACGACATAACCTGCTGATCGTGGATGTGATGCTGCCGAAGAAAGACGGTTGGGCGATTGTGGAGGAACTCCGCACCAGGGGCGCGAAAACGCCGATCCTGTTCCTGACCGCGCGCGATAGTGTGCGGGATCGCGTGAAAGGCCTCGAGCTGGGCGCTGACGATTACCTTGTAAAGCCGTTCGCATTTTCCGAATTGCTCGCGAGGGTCCGCTCGCTACTACGGCGATCGCCGCTGCGTCAGGAGGATCAATTGCAGATCGAGGATTTGGAGATCGATACGCGGCGGCACAAAGTCTCGCGTTCCGGGGTGCCGCTAAACCTGACCCCAAAGGAGTTTCTGCTCCTTGCTCATCTCGCACGTTCTGCCGGCGAGGTCGTTTCACGTTCGGAAATCGTCGAGCAGGTCTGGGATATCGACTTCCAGACGGAGGCAAACGTGGTGGATGTGATGGTGCGCCGTTTGCGCGCGAAAGTCGACGATCCCTTCGAACGCAAGCTCGTCCACACGATTCGCGGTGTCGGTTATGTCCTCAAAGCCGGCTGAACCCCACTCGATCGCCTCGCAGCTCGTTGTTCTCTTCACGGTCGCCGCCGCGTTGCTGCTTTGCTCCGGGGTGGGAGTCCTTTACTGGATTTTCATCCAGCACGGATTCGAGGAGGATAACGAAGTCCTGGCCGACAGGATGTTTGCTCTTCGTTCCGATATGAACAGGCCTGGAGGAATCGCGGCCTTTAACCAGGAACTCCAACGTCTCCCAAGCAGCGAACGTGAAAGCTACTGGGTGCGCGTGATCGATTCGGCGGGCAAAACCATAGCTGAGACGCCCGGCATGAAACACCTGGTGCCGGCTGAGGTCTTTCCAACCGCGGAGAAAACCGGCTCCACCCCTCCTCGCGGGAAACATCACCGCACGGCGGGCAAACTACTCGCGCTCGCCAGCGGCGTGGAGGAAGTGAACGGCGAGTACTTTACCCTGCAGGTGGCGCAGGACCGTTCACGCGATGACAAGTTCACCCGGCACTTTGGCGCGCTGCTCGCGGGGGTGCTGGCGCTCGGCGTGCTCGCCGCCACGTTCGTCGCGGTCACGGTCACGAAACGAGGTCTCCGCCCTCTCACCGAGATGACTCGAACCCTCCAGAGTGCGGGGCCAAACCGCCTCGCCCAACGCGTCAAAGCCGTCGGCTGGCCCTCCGAGTTGCAACCACTCGCGACTGCGTTCGACGAACTGCTCGAGCGCCTGGAAGAGTCCTTCACCCGGCTTTCGCAATTCTCCGCGGATATTGCGCATGAACTGCGCACCCCGATCGGGAACATCCGCGGCGAGGCGGAGGTCGCCCTGACCCGCTCACGTACGGCTGAGGAGTATCGCGAGGTCCTCCAATCCTGTGTCGCCGAGTGCGAACGGCTCTCCGGAGTGATCGAGACGCTTCTCTTCCTCGCTCGTGCGGAGGCAGCCGATCGTCAGATCGAGCGCAGCCTTTTTGATGGACGCGCAGCGGTCGAGAAAATCGCGGCGTTTTACCAACCGATCGCGGAAGAGCGACGCATCACACTCTCGTGCAGCGGCGAGGGGGCGATTAGTGGCGACGCGCTCCTGTTCCGGCGCGCGGTAGGCAACCTGATCGAGAACTCCCTTTCATTCACTCCCGACGGGGGGCAGATTTCGATCGCGATCACAACTCGCGGCGCAAACACCGAAGTATGCGTGGCAGACACTGGCAACGGTATCGAGCCGCAACATCTGCCCCGCGTGTTTGATCGTTTCTACCGCGCTGATTCTTCGCGCAGTTCCCGCGGGACCGGCCTGGGGCTTGCCCTTGTCAAATCGATTGCTGAGCTACACGGCGGCTCAGCCGCGATACGCAGCCAGGCCGGATACGGCACCACCGTAACGCTGAGTTTCCCCGCGGCTTGAGTGAGCCTCCTAGAATCGGAGCTTTAGACCTGCGTAATAGTTGCGCCGATACGCTGGGACGATGCCTTCATCCCGGATCTCAGCATAAAAATCTTCATTGAAGAGATTGTTAATGCCACCAAAGAGACCGATTCGGCCCTCCCAGAAATTCACTTCCGCGGTCAGATCCCAGACGTTGTGGTTGGGGATAAAACGCTCCGGGGTATTGTTCGCGTTCGCGAAAGAGTCATCTACCAGCGTCCCAAGCAGGGCCACCTTCACCATTTCCTTCCACCGATAGATCCCGCCGACCTTGAACTGGTAATTCGGTGCGTAGGTCGGCGTCTTCCCATCAAACATGCCGGAGATAAACTGGGCATCGAGCAGAGTGGCATTCGCGTAGAGATTCAAACGGCCATATGGCGCTTCTGAGCCGCCGCCGGTGAATAGAGCCAGAATGTCGAGCTCCGCTGCGCCTTCAAATCCCACGTAACGCGCGTCACCGGCATTTGCGGTCGAGGGAACCTCTCTCTCGTCGATGATCAAAGTGACGTCACTGATCTGATCCTCAAAGGTGAAATAGAACCCGCTCACATCGAAGGTGAGGTACGGGAGCGGCTTGCCGCGAAGGCCTAATTCAAACTGCAGCGAGTGGCCCTCCTCGAGGTCCGCGTTGATTACAGCAAGAGGGCTGGTGGAGACCAGCTCGCCATAAGTGCGCGGTCGGTAAGCTTGAGAGGCGGTGGCGTAAACTTCCAGGCGCGGCGGCGAGCCCGGCGTTGTCGACGCCACAGGTTTAAGGTCCTTACCGTCGGCGGTGAGGCCGGTCGCTTGTTCATCTTCGAGCAGAACGTAGGAAACACCAAGGCCAAATAGTGGCACGAAGGAGAAGTCCGAGCGCTCGAGCAGATCGTCCCCTGGGTTCGTTCTGGTCACGTTGACAATTTCACCCAGGCTTTGCTGAAGAAATTCGAGACGCATCCCGGGCACGATCGAGAGACGCCCAAAGTGGAAGCGGTTCTCCGCGAAGAGCGCGCCATCCCACGTCCCGCCTGTATTGAATCGGCGGAGCACGCCATCCTCTGCATCTGGTGTTGCGCCGCGTTCATCACTGCGATCCTGCTCCGCGTGGTAAAAGTAAAGGCCGCCGGTCAGGGTCGAAGTATCGCCCGCCAGGCTGTAGTCATGCCGGAAACGCAGCTCCGCGCCTTCCGTCCAGTCTTCGCGCAACTGGATGTCGTTCGAGTTCACCACCTCGGGCGTGACTTCCGGATCCGGATTTTCTTCGGGTTTAACGCCAAAGCCGCCACCGCGCTGGCGTTTGCTCCAGCGCGACAGGTAGCCGCCGAAGCCCTTGATCTGCAATTCGGTCGCCTGCGAGAAGACTTTCTCGTACTCCAGTGTGGCGTAGTAACGTTCAAGCCGGAAGCGATCGAAGTCGCGAGTAGTTTTGTTACGATTCTCCTGATAAAGCGACGCGCCCGGAGTGGACACCTCCGTCAAACCGCCGGGCTCGCCGTGCTCCTCCTCATAGGCATCGAGAGTGAGAATGAACCGGCTATCATTGCTCGCATCGTAAACCAACTTCGCGCTGCCGTTGTTGACTTGGTAGTCGCTATTGGTGCGAAACCCGTCCCGTTCGCGATGATCGTAGTAGGCATAGTAACCGAACGGCCCCACGGTCCCGCGGACCGAAGTGAAACTGGTGAACAGCTCGTCGCTGCCAAACGCGTTCTTCGTCAGGAAATGAAACAGCCGGTCACGCGCCGGCATCTTCGTCACGAAATTGATCGCGCCGCCCGGTTGCGGCCCGAACTGCAAGGAGGCGCCCGCCCGGATAAATTCAATCCGTTCGACGGCATCCAGGATCGGCGCATAATGGCTTTCCGGAAAACCGAACTGCTCGTTCTTGATCGAGATGCCGTCTTTGAGCACCTGCGTCAATTCGCTGCGCTGCGAATCGAGGCCGCGATAACCGATATTGATGATGGGCGACGAAGGCTCTTCGCTCACCAGTAGACCGGGCGTGGTCGCGAGCGCTTCACGATAGTTGTTGTTCGTGATTGCCGGAAACTCCTCCGGTTTGACGAACGAAGTCTTCTTGCCGGAATTAATCCGCGTCGCCTCCACTTCCGGCAAGGCGGGGTATTCCACGGGATCAACTTCGAAGCCTCGTACCACTACGCGTTCGACCTCTGCGGCCTCTTCGGGAACACGCGCGGCGGGAGCGACCTGCGCAAACGTGTAGTCGGACTCGCTCGTGGGGCAGAGATCACCCTGCGCGTTCACCTGTTTCGCCGCGGCTGCGGCTCTGGCGAAGTCGAATGTCTCCTCCGGCGTATCATTCGCGGCACGCTGGTTGAGGCGGGGAGTGATACATTCCTGAGCAGGAGCGCGCCAGGTGGGGATCAGCCACATTGTTACAGCGACGGAAAGAAAGAGGATAGACAAGCGGTGGCCAAACATGGGCCGAAGAAAAAGGTAAATTTTTCACCAGGCAAGCTAATATTACGAAATTGTAATGTGGCGGGCGTGGCCTGGAGGTTAGGACAACTTCGACGCCAGATCATAACCGCATTTACGCAGCAGATCCGGCGCATGCGCGATTGCTTCCTGAAGCGACATCTCCGGACCTTTCGCGGTGAAAATGCCATTGAACAGGGAACGGAGTTGGCCGTCCTCCTCCATCTCGCCGGCCACGGCGTAGACGGGCTTACCATATTTTCGCGCCAGTTCGGCTACACCCGCAGGCGCTTTGCCTTCAAGCGTCTGCGCGTCGAGCCGTCCCTCGCCCGTAATAACGACATCCACCTGCTCGACGGCAGCTTCGAGACCGACCGCCTCCGCCACGACGTCGAAGCCGCTGCGCAGCTGAGCGCCGCAAAACACCATTAACCCGAAGCCAAGGCCGCCGGCCGCGCCCGCGCCTGAAGTTACGCGAAAATCGGCATCGAGATCACGTGCTGCGACCGCCGCCATTCGCGTGAGCGCATCTTCAAGCATTTCGATCTGCGGCGCGGTCGCGCCTTTTTGCGATGCAAACATGCGCGTCGCTCCCCGCTCGCCGAGCAGCGGATTGCGCACGTCTGCCGCGGCGGTAATCCGGCAACTCCATCCGCGCCGCGGGGCCGCGATGTGTTGCAGCTCCCGCAGAGCAGTGACGGGGCCGCTGAGTTCCTGCCCAGCCGCATCCAGAAAGCGAAAGCCCAAGGCGCGCGCCAGTCCAAATCCGCCGTCGTTCGTTGCGCTGCCGCCGAGGCCGATGGTGATCTCCTTCGCGCCGCGGCCAGCAGCATCGAGCAACATTTCACCTGTGCCGAAGGAACTCGCGTTCAGGGGATCGCGTTCGTCCTTTCCTATGCGCCAAAGTCCTGACGCCTCGCTGATTTCCATCACCGCCGTCTCGCCATTTGCGATTGTGCAGTAGCGCGCGGAGACGATCCTGCCGAGCGCATCGTGCACTTCACACGCGTGCCACTCCCCGCCGGCGGCCGCGCAGATCACGCGCGCGGTTCCTTCGCCACCATCGGCAACTGGCAGTAACGTGATTTCGGCGGTCGGCAAGCGATCGCGGAGTCCCGCGGCGATGTTTTCCGCCACCTCGGCTGCGCTCAACGAGCCTTTGAACTTATCGGGCGCGATCAGGATGCGCATAGGGTAGGGACGGCGCGCTGCGCCGTCCAACGTGCGAGGCTGCTCTGGGGCGAGCGAAACTCTCAAACTGAGATCACGCGTGTCGGACGCCGCAGCGCGGCGTCCCTACCGCAGTTTCCGCTCCAGAATTTCGCCTACGAGCTGCGGGTTTGCTTTCCCCTTCGAGAGCTTCATCACCTGGCCTTTGAGAAAATTGAGCGAGGCTGCGTTCCCGGCCCGGAAGTCAGCTGCCGGTTTCGAGTTCTCCGCTATTACCCGATCGCACAGTGCTTCAATGGCACTTGCGTCACTCAACTGCGCAATCCCTTTCTCCTGCACAATCGCCCTGGCAGATTTTCCAGTGGCGAACATCTCGCCGAACACCTCCTTGGCTTGTTTGCCGCTGATTTTTCCGGTCTCAACGAGCGTTACCAGTTCATTCACAGCCTGCGGCGGAATTGGAGAATCCGAGATCATTCGCCCGGAGCTTGCCAGTGCACTTTGGAGATCGTTCAGGATCCAGTTCGCTATCTGTTTGGGCCTGCCGGCGCCTTTCGCAGCCGTCTCGAAATAACCGGCGAGTTCGAGATCGTCCACCAGCAGGGCGGCATCGTAAGCACTCAGTTGGTACTCGCGAATCAAGCGCGCCCGCTTTGCCGCAGGCAGCTCCGGCAGGCGAGAACGAACTTCCGCCAGGAGCAGCTCACTTTGCACCGGCACCAGATCGGGATCCGGAAAGTAGCGGTAGTCATGCGCGAATTCCTTCGTCCTCATGAGGAATGTCTCGCCTGCATCGTCATCCCACCCGCGCGTCTCCTGCTCGAGCTTTTTGCCCGCCACCAGCGCAGTCGTTTGCCGTGCGACTTCGTAGACGAGCGCGCGGCGCACTCCGCTGATCGAGTTCAGGTTCTTGACCTCAATTTTGGCCCCGAGTTCCTGTTGTTTCTCCGGCCGCACCGACACATTACAGTCGCAGCGGAGCTGCCCCTTCTCCATGTCCGCATTACTTACGCCGCCGTAAATCAGGATCTGTTTTAGCGCGGTCAAGAACGCGAACGCCTCCTCCGGCGAATTGATCTCCGGCTGCGAGACGATCTCCATCAGCGGTGTGCCGGCGCGATTGAAATCGATCCCGGTGCTCGTCTCGAAATGGAAACTCTTCGCCACGTCCTCTTCCAAATGGATGCGCACGAGCGGCACTTCCTTATCGGGGGCGGCGATACGCTTCCGCGCGTCGCTCGGATATGCCAGATCGTGCAACGGCACGCGACCATTTGTGCAGAGCGGCTGATCGTACTGGGTGATCTGGTAGTTTTTCGCCACGTCGGGATAGAAATAATTCTTCCGATCGAATTTGCTGACCGGCGGAATATCGCAACCGAGCATCAAACCGGTGAGCAGTGTCATGCGCACAGCCTCGTGATTCATGACCGGCAGTGCGCCGGGAAATCCGAGACAGATCGGGCACGTATGCGTATTCGCCGCCGCGCCGAACTCGACGGGACATGCGCAAAACATCTTCGAGCGCGTCTTTAGCTGGACGTGCACTTCGAGACCGATTGATACGAGATACATTTCGGATTTCGGAAACCGGATACCGGAGAGTTACTTCGCGCGCTGCCGTGCTGTTTTGATGGATGCAACCACGATAGAAAGAATCTCGTTTCCTTCGTCCACCAGTTCTCCGACGAGGCGCGCTTTCAGGGAACCCGCATCTACGAGCATTTCCATCCAGTAGATCGCTTCGTCGCATTCCTCTTCCACGGTTCCCATCTTCGAGATGAAGTCAGCACGTGATTTCGCTCGAACTGACGCACGATAGTTTGCACCGACAGAGGTGCCTGCGCGCAATAATTGCCGGCCAAGGATTTGAGCGGTTTGGTTCTTCGGAAGCGATTCAACCAGACGGATCACACGCAGAGCGAACGCCCGCGTTCGCTTCAGGAAATCTTCTTTCTGCATCTATCCGATTTCCGGTATCCGAAATCCGAAATCAATCCTCTGCTGCATAGTCGAGCGCCTTCTTCAGATCGAACTTCTTCACCTGCCGCGCCAGATCAGGATCGTTGGCAGCTTCAATTAGGCGATCGTCCTGCAATAGCGCCCACAACCGGCCTTCCTCGAGCATTCGTGTAATCTCAGGATCGGCGCGCAGGGCCAGAATCTTCGGATGATCGGCCAGCTCAGCCACGCCAGGATAGGAGAGAAAGCGAGTGGCACGTTCCGGTCGGGCAAAGACTTCCCCCACTTTTGCGAGTGTCTCGTAAATCCCGCTGGGGAGCACATCGCTCTGTTTTACGACCTCGCCGACTCTCCCGAGCTCAATCGATTTTTTAAGGCGTGCTACCGCGACCGTGAGGGAGTTCTCGTCGGGCGGGTTTGGGACGTTGCGCCGCGGGGCAGCACTCGGGCGCATGCGACGATCTTCCAGCACCGAAACAGTGCCCGGCGCACGCGCGTTTAGCTGCGCCTCCGCGACGGCGCCGATGGAACGCACACCCACCACCAGCAGCCAAAGGAAGAAGAGGCCGAAGAAAACCCCGAGCACTGCACCGCTGATTCCGTAAATCACTCGAATAATGCTCGAGTTTTGCTGGCCGGTGCGTTTGAAGAGGATTGTGCCGATGGTATTAATCAGCGAGTAAACGATCATGGCGAGAAGGGCGCCGCCGACCGCGGAGATCACAAGGTCTGGCACTTTGATGAGGGGCCGAAGCAGGGGAAGCACCATTCTGCCACCGAAGAACGCGGCGCTGTAAGCCGCGACCACGGCTCCGATGCGAACGAGTTGCCGCGGTAAGCCAAGGCGCCAGCCCCGCGCGATTTGGAAGAGCACGAGGACGACTGCGAACGAGAGAAAGACAGTCTGCCAGAGCGGCGAACCGGTTACCACCTCCGGCTTCAACTCTTCTCCTCCAGTCGCACCGCACGTTGCCGAAGAGCGTGATCGCACAAGACCAGCGCCGCCATCGCTTCCACCATCGGCACAGCGCGCGGCAGCACACAGGGATCGTGGCGGCCCCTTGCGACCAGTGTGGTTTCCTCCCCCGCGCTGGTCACGGTCTGTTGCTCGCGCGCGATGGTGGCGGTTGGCTTGAATGCGACACGAAATACGATCTCTTCGCCGTTGCTGATTCCGCCTTGCACACCGCCGGAGCGATTGCTCTTGGTCCGGATTCTTCCGTCACGCATTTCGAATGGATCGTTGTGCTCCGAGCCTTTCATTCGCGCTGCGGCAAAACCCGATCCGATCTCGAACCCCTTTGTTGCGGGCAGACTGAGCATCGCTTTTGCGAGATCCGCTTCCAGCTTGTCAAAAACCGGCTCGCCGAGCCCCGGACCGACTCCGCGGATCACACATTCGATTATCCCGCCGAGTGAATCACCCTCGGCGCGCGCGCGCTCAATTGTCGCAATCATCTTTTCCGCTGCGGCCGAATCCGGGCACCGGAGTGGATTAGCTTCTACTTCCGCCCGGGTCACGGCCGTGGATGCGACAGCCGCGGCAAGATCGTGTACGTGAGTCACGTATGCGATCACCTCCGCGTTGCGGTAGAGCGCCACGAGCACTTTACGGGCGACCGCGCCGGCCGCGACGCGGCCGATCGTTTCGCGCGCGGAAGCGCGGCCACCGCCCTGCCAGTTTCGGATGCCGTACTTCGCCTCATATGTGAAGTCCGCATGTGACGGGCGATAAGTCTGCGCCACTTCCCCATACGCCTCCGGGCGCGCGTCTTTGTTCAGCACCAGGATCAAAATCGGTGTGCCGAGGGTGCGACCCTCGAAAACGCCGGAGAAAATCTGACAACGGTCCGCTTCGTCGCGTTCCGTAACGATGCTGCTCTGACCAGGTCGACGGCGATCCAATTCGCGCTGAATATCGGCCTCGCTCAGTTCGAGACGGGGCGGGCAGCCGTCGATCACCACACCGACGCCGCCGCCGTGGGACTCTCCCCAGGTGGTGATACGAAAGAGTCGGCCAAAGCTGTTGCCCATCGCGTCGGCAGCTTAGCCGCCACGGTTCGAATCTCAATGCGCGGTGAGAAGCGTGTTAACCCGAGCCGATGACCTGCGCCAGCAGAGCCCCTCATCTAACCTTCTCTCCGAGCGGGGAGAAGGAATCGCTTGTAAGGTAATCTGCTTTTGAATTTTTAACGACTTCTAGTGCGGCAGAGAACGAGCTCCGTTGTAGCGACAGTCCGGCGGCTGCCGGATCGCCGTAAACACGCGTGCATTCGCATCGAGCGCGCGTTACGCCGACAGAGCGGCGTCGCTACAACACCTTCCAAGAGAGCCAAGCTTCTAGTGTTGTGTAACTGACAAAGCTTTACAATCCGGCTTCCGATCTGTTTCAACCAACTTTTGACGCATATGCGCCAAAAGTTCGTAAACGCGGATCAGCATCGAAGCACGAGACGTTGTAAAGAGCACCCTGTTACACAACACTAGATCGCTGCCAGGGCGGTGCGGAGATCTTCCTTCAGGTCTTCCACATCTTCTACGCCGACGGAGAGCCGGACCAGCGAATCGGTCAGGCCTAACGAGGCGCGCGTCTCCGGGGGAATTGCGCCGTGGGTCATGAGCGCAGGATGATTGACCAGACTTTCCACGCCACCCAGACTCTCGGCTAACGAGAAGAGATGCGTGTTCTCCAGGAAACGCCGCGTGCCGGCGAGATCGGTATCGAGCACGAGGGTAACCATCCCGCCAAAGCCGCGCATCTGCCGCTTGGCGAGTTCGTGTTGCGGATGTTTTTCCAGCCCGGGATACATCAGCTTCGCGATCTTCTTCTCCTTCGAAAGCCAGCGCGCAATCTCGAGCGCGTTCTCGCTGTGCCGCTCCATCCGCAGCGCCAGTGTCTTCAGTCCGCGCATGGCAAGAAAGCTGTCGAACGGCCCCGCAATCGCGCCGACCGCGTTTTGCAAAAACTGCATCTGGTCTCCCAGCTCCTTGTTCTCGCCGGTGACCGCAACCCCGCCCACCATATCGGAATGACCGTTGAGATATTTCGTGGCGGAATGAATCACCATGTCGAAGCCGTACTCGATCGGCCGCTGCGCCCAGGGAC
>JBHENA010000052.1:0-254 GCA_046262275.1 Chthoniobacterales bacterium | reverse complement strand
CCCAAATCATGCGCGTGTTCGAACGCACCTCGCGCTCGATCTGGTTCGCCTCCGTCATGTCGATGAAACTGAAATCCAGATTCGCCGAACGCCGGCGCACGCGCTCGAAAAGGCGGAAGGTGCCGCCGTAAAGATCGTCACTCACCAGGACGTGTGAGCCGCTCTCGAGGGTCTCGAGCGCAGTGGCCATTGCCGCGAGGCCAGACGCGAACGCCCACGCACGCGTTCCACTCTCCAGGTCCGCGATGCAGCGT